>DJDA01000059.1:443-7390 GCA_002430835.1 Brevundimonas sp. UBA5936 | reverse complement strand
GGCGGCGGAGACGGAGGCGGCGGCGCGGCTCCAGAGTCGGCGGATCATGGTCAGGCTCCTAGGGTCGCAAAAGAGAAACAGCCGTCAGCCTTCTTCGTCGATGAAGATGGATTCGATCGGCATCTGGAACAGCCGGGCGATCTTGAACGCCAGCGGCAAGGAGGGATCGTAGCGGCCGGTCTCGAGCGCGTTCACCGTCTGGCGCGACACGCCCAGTTCGTCGGCCAGGTGCGCCTGGCTCCAGTCGCGCTCGGCGCGCAGCACCTTGAGGCGGTTCTTCATGCGCGCCCCTCCTTGCCGGGACGCGACAGGTTGAAACGCGCCACCTGGGCCATCGCCTCGCCGAACAGGAAACCGCCCGCAGGCAGGGTCGCCAGCATGACAGGGCTGACTCCATCGCCCATCAGGCTCGAGATGACGAACAGGGTCGAGCCGTAGGCCAGGGCCCACCAGCCGCCCTGAGCCTGAGCCATCAGGGCCAAACGCTCTTCCAGCTCATCGATCGCCGCCTGGCGGCGAAGCACGGCGATCCAGACGAAGACAGGCAGAACAACGGCGGCTGCGGCCAGCGCCTTCAAAGGCAGCGCGTCGCCGCCCTTGGACAGATAGGCGCCGCCCCAGGCGGCGCCGGCGAGCCAGACGACGCCCGCCGCCATCTTCAGCAGGAACAACACACCGGTTCGAGCCAAGGGCCTGTCGCCCAGGAAAGCGCTGTCGCTCACGGCATTCTCCTCAACGACGGCCCAGCCACCACCAGACCCAGGCCAGGCCGTAGCCGATGAGCTGGAAGCCCAAGATAATGATCATGCCGGCGGCGACCAGATCAGCCGGCGTCTCGCCCAGGCTGGCGGGAAGAACGATGTCGCCCGGGCGCGTGGTCAGCATCAGCATGAGGACGAGACCGACCAACATTCCCGTGCTGCCGCCCCAGTACCAGGCCCATTTGTGCGCTTCGCGCGCAGCCTCGTCGAGACGGCTCCACCACCAGTAGGACACGCCCAGGACGGCGGCCATCGTGACGGCGGTGAAGGCGACAGTCGTCCAGAACGCCACCGTACCGGGTTGGTCGGCCAAGAAGCCGCTGCCAAGTCCGCCGAAGAAGCCGATCAGCACCACCAGGCCGAACATGGCCGCGACGCCTTTCAGGCCGAGAGGTTTCATCGATTTCATAGGCTCGCCGCGCGTAAACTGATTTGACAAGCAAGTTTTACAGCCCGACCGCAGGGCGTCAAGCATGTTTGTCACATCTCGCCGTCACTCCGGGGCGTTCAGCAGCTCCGGGCGGCTGAGGGCGCGGGGCGACTGCTCGACCGCATTCAGTTCGGGCAGTTCCTTGCCCTCGTGATCGACCTTCAGATCCTCGAAGCGGCGGGCCGAGACCATGACCTGGCTTTCCAGCGAGCCGACGAACTGGTTGTAGCGGGAAACCGCCGCGTCCAGCGCCTTGCCGACCGAGGCGGCGTGGCCGCCCATGACCGACAGGCGCTTGTAGAGCTCCTTGCCCAGCTTGGCGACGTCCTCGGCGTTGCGGGCCTGCTCTTCGGCGCGCCAGCCGTAGGCGACAGCCTTGCACAGGGCGAACAGGGTGGTGGGCGTGACAATGACCACGCGCGAGGCCATGGCCGTGGTCATCAGGTCCGGCTCGTGGTCCAGGGCGGCGGCCAGGAAGGCGTCGCCCGGCACGAACATGGCGACGAAGTCGGGGCTGGGCTTGAACTGGTCCTGATAGGCCTTGGACGACAGCTGGCGCACATGGGTCTTCATGCTGGCGGCGGTGCGCAGGGACATGGCGCGGGCCTGGGCTTCCTCGTCGCCGTCCGCCTCGTCGGCGAAGGCCAGGGACACCTTGGCGTCGATGACGAACATGCCGCCGCCCGGCAGTTTGACGATGAAGTCCGGGCGCTGCTGGCGGCCTTCATCGGTGGCCGAGGAATTCTGTTCCTCGAAGTCGAAGCGGCCGGCCATGCCTGCGGCTTCCAGCACATTGCGGCAGGTCTGTTCGCCCCAGCGGCCGCGACGGCCGGTGTTGCCCTTCAGCGCCTCGGTCAGGCGGCGCGCCTCATCGCGGGTGGCGGTGGAGGCGGCCATCAGCAGATTGAGTTGCTCCTTCAGGCCGCCGGTTTCGTCGGCGCGCGCCTTTTCCAAAGCCGTGACGTGCTGCTGAAACTTGGCCAGGGTTTCGGACACCGGCTTGAGCTGGGCCTCCATCCGCTCGCGCGCGACGCGGTCCTGAGCCTGAAAGGTCTCGGTGGCGCGAGCGACCAGCTTGGTCGCCACCGCCTCGGCCGACTGCGACGCCTGAGCCTTGAGGAACTCGGCCATGGAGTCCCGGCTTTCCTCCATCAGCGCCAGCCGCGCATCGGCGGCGTCCAGCGCGCCGCGCGTCTTCTGCCAGCCCATATAGGCCCACAGGAAGCCCGCCGCGGCGACCGCGACAAAGACCAAGAGGACGAGTTCCAGCATGTTCATGCTCCGTTCCTAGCGGGAGTCGGAGCCAGATTAAAGGCGGGCCGCGTCAGACGCGGACGCGCCTGCGCCACCTCAGCCCAGTTCAGCTTCCAGATCGGCCAGGCGGGCGGCCTGGTCCTCGGCGATCAGGGCGTTGAGCATGGGGTCGAGGTCGCCCTCGAGAATCTGCGGCAGGCTGTGCAGGGTCAGGCCGATGCGGTGATCCGTCACCCGCCCTTGCGGGAAGTTGTAGGTGCGAATGCGCTCGGAGCGATCGCCCGAGCCGACCTGCGACTTGCGCGCGTCCGAGCGGGCGGCGTCCTTGGCCTGGCGCTGCATGTCGTAGAGGCGCACGCGCAGGTTCTTCATCGCCTTGTCGCGGTTCACATGCTGCGACTTTTCCGAGGAGGTGGCGACGATGCCGGTCGGCAGGTGGGTGATGCGCACCGCCGAGTCCGTCTTGTTGACGTGCTGGCCGCCCGCGCCCGACGAGCGGTAGGTGTCGATGCGGATGTCCTTGTCGAGAATCTCGATCTCGACGTCCTCGACCTCGGGCAGGACGGCGACCGTGGCCGCCGAGGTGTGGATGCGGCCGCCCGCCTCGGTCGTGGGCACGCGCTGGACGCGGTGGACGCCGCTCTCGAACTTGAGACGGCCGAAGACGCCCTCGCCGCTGACGGTGGCGATGATTTCCTTGAAGCCGCCGGCGTCGCCCTCGGCGGCGCTGTCGATCTCGACCCGCCAGCCGCGCGTGGAGGCGTAGCGCGAATACATGCGGAACAGATCGCCCGCGAACAGCGCCGCCTCGTCGCCGCCGGTGCCCGCGCGCACTTCCAGCACGGCCGAGGCGTTTTCATCGGCGTCGCGCGGGGCCAGCAGCAGGGCGACCTCGCGCTCCAGGCCCGGCAGGCGCTCGGTCAGGGCGTCCAGTTCGTCGGCGGCCAGGGCGGCCATTTCCGGATCGGCCGCCATGGCCTTGAGGTCGTCGGCCTCGGCGCGGGCACGGGCCAGGGCCTGCACCGCGTCGGCCACCGGCTTGAGCTCGGCGTGCTCTTTCGACAGGCGCACGATCTCGGCGCCGTCGGTGGCCGCGCCCATGCGCGCCTCCACCTGATGGAAGCGGTCGAGCACCTGATCGAGCCGGGCCTGAGGCAGTCGCAACGGCGTGTCCTTGCTGAGAAAATCGAGCGCGGAGCCTTACCCGCGACACGGCGCCGTGTCGATAAAAACGCCTCTACACGCGCTCATGGAGCAATCGTGAACAGCCGTCACAAGCCCGTCAGGCCGGTTTCTTCGCACCTGCAAAACCCCTAGCTCCACGGGGCTGAAACAAAATTGGAGACAGGGCATGACCCATGAAAAGCCCCTGGATGGGGCCTCGACGGGCCCTGCGCCAGGCGCCGACGTCGCGCGCCTGTGCGCGCTCTACGACGGCCTGCTGACTGCTGGCGGCGCCCCCGTGAGCCCGGACGCCGAGAAGGAATTGAAGGCCCTGGCCAAGATTTTCGACCTGGACGCCGAACGCCCCGCCGCTGAACTGTGGCCTTACGTCCGCGCCGTCCTGGTGCGGCAGGCGCCGCCGCAGACCGTCCCGAGTCCAATCGAGGTCGAGCCCAAGACCGTGCTTCTGGTTGAGGACGACGCCGACGCCGCCGCCCATCTGACCGAAGCCCTGGACGCCGCCGGACACCGCGTGGTCGGCCCCTTCCACAGCGCCGAGGCGGCCGAGGCGGCGACCGCCCTGCATCCCATCGATCTGGCCCTGCTGGACATCAATCTGTCGGGCGAGGCGACGGGCGTGGACCTGGCGCGCAATCTGAAATCGCGCTGGGGCGTGCCAGTCATCTTCCTGTCCGGCGACGTGACGGCGGCGGCGCACAACGCCGAACTGGCCGCCGCCATGGTGATCAAGCCCTACACCGGCCGCGACGTGCTGGACGCCATCGCCCGGCTATAGTCCGCCTGACATCCGATATGACGGCCATTGCCAGGCGGGTCGCGACCTGCGCCTGATGGTCCTCAACCCCACCCGCCCGAGGCGCTGAATGGACACCTTCTTCCTGTTCCTTCTGGTCGGCGTCCTGGCACAGGCTGTCGACGGCGCCCTGGGCATGGCCTACGGCGTCATCTCCTCCTCCGTGCTGCTGGCGCTGGGCGTGCCCCCGGCCACGGCCTCGGCCAGCGTCCACGCCGCCGAGGTCTTCACCACCGCCGCCTCGGCCGGCAGCCACGCCTGGCACAAGAACGTCGAGTGGCGGCTGCTGCTGCCGCTCGCCATCGCGGGCGTCATCGGCGGGGTGCTGGGCGCCTATGTTCTGACCGGGCTTGAGGCCTCGACCATCAAGCCGTTCGTCGTCGGCTATCTGGCGCTGGTCGGCGTATGGATCCTGTGGCGCGCCGGCCATGACATCCGTCCGCGCCACCTGCCCGCCTGGGTCACGGCGCCGTTGGGACTGGTCGGCGGCTTTCTGGACGCCGTCGGCGGAGGCGGCTGGGGGCCGACGGTCTCCTCGACCATGGTCGGCGCCGGACATGAGCCGCGCAAGGCCATCGGTACGGTGAACACGGCCGAGTTCTTCCTGACCGTAGCGGTCTCGGCGACCTTCGTCTGGGCTCTGGTCAGCGGGCACTGGGAAGAGGCCGGCGCGCTGAAGAACCACGCGGCGGCCGTCGGCGGCCTGGTGGTCGGCGGCCTGATCGCCGCCCCTTTCGCCGGACTGATCGTCAAGAAGATCCCGCGCAAGGTTCTGACCTATGCGGTCGGCTTCCTGCTGCTGATCCTGGCCGCCTTCCAGGGCGCCCAGTTGGCGGGACTGATCCGCTGACGCCTAGCGCGGGAAGGTGTCGACGAAGCTGGGACGTTGCTCCAACGCCGCCTGCAGGGCGACCAGGTTCGGGCGGCCCGTCTTCCAGTCGTAGTCCGGATGGCGGAAGCTGATCCAGGTGACGGCGATCCCCGCCGTCAGCACGCCCATGTCCAGCGCCTCGGCGTCCGGGGCGGCGGCCTCCAGCGCATCGAGGGCGCGGCCCATGTTGACGGTCCAACGTTCGACCCACGACGGCGAGCGTTCCTGTTCCGGCCGACGCTTCTCCAGCACCAGTTTGACGCCCATCTCCAGCGCGCCGCAGCCCAGCGTCTCCAGTCGCTTGACCCGCAGGCGCTCAAGCCCCTCGGTCGGCAGCAGACGCGGCCCGGCGCCGAGCGCGTCCAGATATTCGGCGATGACCGGGCTGTCGGTCAGCGGCAGGCCGTCCTCGGCGATCAGGGTCGGAACCTGCACCACAGGATTGCTCGACAGCAGTTCCGGCGCATTGCCGTAAGGATCGACGGCGATCTCCTCGATCCGGTCGGCCAGGCCCTTTTCACGGGCGACGATGCGAACCTTGCGCGCGAAGGGCGAGGGGGTGGTGATGTAGAGTTTCATTGTTCAGCCGTCTTCACTCGGCCGCCTTGGGGGCCACGCAGCGCTTGTCGCGGAACAGGGCCCATTCCTCGCACTGGCGGCCGTCTTCGAAGACGCAGACGCCGTATTCGCCGCCCTGGGCGTCGCGACGGATTTCCGACTTGCCGCCCTCGCGCTGACAGTTGACCGAGGCGGGATTGGCCATGCCGACGGCCCGAGACGACGGCTCGGCCTCAGGCGCCGGCGCACAGGCGGCGCCCGCCAACAGAGCCGCCGCCAGGATCGCGTGTTTCAGCATCGTCTCTCCCCCTCGTTTCGCCCGACTATTCGGCCGCGTTGCGGGCGGCGTCCAGCTCGGCGGCCTTGGCTTCGACCTGGGCGACGATCTCGTCGATCATGCCGTCGTTGGCCTGTTTGTGAGCGATCTTGCCGTTCAGATAGACCATGCCCGCCCCCTTGCCGCCGCCGGTGAAGCCGATGTCGGTATAGAGGGCCTCGCCCGGCCCGTTGACCACGCAGCCGATGATCGACAGCGACATGGCGGTCGAGACGTGGGCCAGCTTCTCTTCCAGGATCGCCACCGTCTCGATGACGTTGAAGCCCTGGCGGGCGCAGGACGGGCAGGCGATGATGTTCACTCCCCGGTGACGCAGACCCAGGGACTTCAGGATGTCGAAGCCGACCTTGATCTCTTCGACCGGATCGGCGGCCAGCGAGACGCGGATGGTGTCGCCGATGCCCGACCACAGCATATTGCCCATGCCGATGGCCGACTTGATGGTGCCGGTGCGCAGCGGCCCCGCCTCGGTCACGCCCAGGTGCAGGGGGCAGTCGATGGCGTCGGCCAGTTGCTGATAGGCGGCCACCGTCAGGAAAGGGTCGGACGCCTTCACCGAGATCTTGAACTCGTGGAAGTCCAGATCCTGAAGGATGCGGGCGTGGTTCAGGGCGCTTTCGACCATCGCATCGGGGCAAGGCTCGCCGTACTTCTCCAGCAGCTCCTTCTCCAGCGAGCCGGCGTTGACGCCGATGCGCATGGAGCAACCGTGGTCGCGGGCGGCCTGGACGACTTCCTTGACCCGGTCGATCGAGCCG
>DJDA01000059.1:0-392 GCA_002430835.1 Brevundimonas sp. UBA5936 | reverse complement strand
CGGGCTTCGCGCGCGATGGTTTTAAAGGCCTCCGTCGATTCCACATCCGGGCAGGAGACACGGACGATGTCGGCCCCGGCCTCCTCCAGCTGACGGATCTGGGCCAGGGTCGCCGCCGCGTCGGTCGTCGGCGTATTGGTCATCGACTGGACGCTGATCGGGGCGTCGCCGCCGACCGGGACGGAGCCGACCATGATCTGGCGGCTCTTGCGGCGCTCGATGTGGCGCCAGGGACGGATATGGCCGAGTTCGGAATGGTCGCTCATGACGCCGGGAACATAGGACAGGAAGAGCGGCAAAACCACGACTGGCGGCGAAAGATCGCGCCTTCGCCCGCCAAAAGGTCAGCCGAACGGGGGTGGGGCGGCGGACGGCGCCTGGGCGGCGGCACG
>DJDA01000054.1 GCA_002430835.1 Brevundimonas sp. UBA5936 | reverse complement strand
ATCGCCCGCGCCCTGGCCAAGGATCCGCAGATCCTGTTCGCCGACGAACCGACCTCGGCTCTGGACGGCGAGAACGGCCAGATCGTGATCCGCCTGCTGCGGCGCGCGGCGACCGAGCACGGCGCCGCCGTCATCTGCGTGACCCACGACCCGCGCCTGGAAGCCTGGGCCGACCGGGTCATCCACATCGAAGACGGCGTGATCATCGACGATCAGCGCCGAACCCCCAATCCCGACGCCGTCCTGGCCTCGCACTGACCCCGATCCTCTGAGGACTCACATGCCCGCATTTCTGAAAAACAAATGGCTCTGGATCGGCCTGGCGCTGCTGATCGTGCTGATCGTCGGCTTCAGCATGGTGCAGAAGGCCGGCGCCGCGAAGAAGGCCGAACTGGCCCAGGCCGCCGAGAAGAAGGTCGAAAGCCCCTACTCCGCCATCGCCAACGGCAAGATCGACATTGAGGGCGGCATCATCCAGATCGCAGCCCGCCGCGGCGGCGTGGTGCGCGAGGTTCTGGTGCAGGAAGGCGACCTGGTGAAGGCCGGTCAGATCCTGGCCCGCCAGGAAGACGACGAACCGCGCCTGGCGCTGCAGACAGCCTCGGCCACCCTGGGCGAAGCCGAAAGCCAGCTGCGCCTGATCAACGTCGACATCGCCACGGCCCAGCGCGAGTATGATCGCCTGCAGAAGCTGGTCGCCACCAACTTCGTCGCCGCCCAACGTCTGGACCAGGCCCGCGACGCCATCGCCCAGGCCCAGGCCCGCCTCGGCTCGCAGCAGTCGGCGGTGCAGAGCGCCCGCGCCCGTCGCGATGAAGCCGCCTACAACGTCGAGATGACGGTCATCCGCGCCCCCGCCGACGGCCGCATCGTGCGCCGCTACGCCAACCCCGGCGCCGGCGCCTCGACCCTGAACGTGTCGAACATGTTCGACCTGGAGCCGGCCGCCCCGCGCATCGCCCGCGCCGAGATCGTCGAAGCCGACATCCCCAACGTCGCCGTCGATCAGGCCGTCGAGATCACCCCCGAAGGCGACCCGTCCAAGGTCTATGTCGGCAAGGTGCTGCGCCGCGCCGCCGTCTTCGGCGCCCGCAAGCTGGCCTCGGACGATCCCTCGCAACGCACCGACGAGCGCGTGGTCGAGGTGGTGGTCGCCGTCGACGAAGCCCCGCTGCTGATCGGTCAGCGCGTCCTGGTGAAGTTCATGAAGCCGGGTGAAACGGCCGGCGCCAAACGCGAGACCGCCTCGACCGGCGTGCCCGCTGCGCGCGCCATGAAGGCCCCCGCCCGGGCGTAAGGGCGGATCGGGATAAGAACGGAAAGGGGCCTCATGCGAGGCCCCTTTTTTGTTAGCTTCTCGCCCTCCTCTCCGCTCATCCCGGCGGACGCCGGGACCCAGTGCTTTGGCTCACTTGCGGAGGCGGAATGGGCAGGCGCGGTGCACGCGGCTCTCACTGGGCCCCGGCGTCCGCCGGGGTGAGCGGAAGAGAGGAACTCAGCTCCCCGTAAATTCCCCTGCCCGCTTCTCCAGCACCGCCGTCACGCCTTCGATGTGGTCGTCGGTCAGGTGAGCGAGGGCCTGCATGGCGGCGGACAGCTCCAGCATCTGGTCGAAATTCATGTCGCGGCCCTGGCGCAACAGGGTCTTGGCCATGCGCAGGGCCTGGGGCGGCTGGGCGGCGATCTGACCGGCCATCTCCATCGCCTCGTCCATCAGGGTCTCATGCGGAACGACGCGGTTGACCAGACCCCATTGCTCGGCCGTGGCGGCGTCGATCGAGCGGGCGGTGAACAACAGTTCGGCGGCGCGGTTGTAGCCGATGTTCCGCGGCAGCAGCCACGAGCCGCCGTCGCCGGGAATAATGCCCAGCTTCATGAAGGGCACGCCGAAGCTGGCGCGGTCCGAGGCGATGCGGATGTCGCCCAGCCCGGCGATGTCGCAGCCCAACCCCATGGCCGGGCCGTTGACAGCGCTGACCAGCGGAACCTCCAGGCCGTAGAGTGCGCGCACGATGCGGTGGACGACGCGGCGATAGCGTTCGCGGATGGCGGCGCCCGAGCCTTCGAACAGGTCGCGGCGGTCCTTCATCGCCTTCAGGTCGCCGCCCGCCGAAAAGGCGCGTCCGGCCCCCGTCATCACCACGCAGCGGATCGAGGGGTCGGCGTTGACGGCATCGCAGGCGGCGGCGAAAGCCTCGCCGTCCTCAAGGTCCGGCAGGGCGTTCAGACGGTCGGGCCGATCCAGGGTCCAGACCATGACCGCGCCTTTGCGCTCTTCGACGATCAGACCCATGACGCGCTTCCTCTTCTCCAATGAAGCTGTGGGTGTCGGCCAGGGCGCGGCGCGATGGCAAGGGCGGAATTAAAAAACCCCGGTCGTTCTGACCGGGGCTTCTGGCTGGATCATCCAGTCTCGCGACTACGCGCGCGGCCGTTTGATCGTTATGGGCACGAAGTTGGACGGATGGCTGACCACGCGGTCGCCTGCGCCGTTCATCTGCTTCGTGTTCACCAGCATCCCGCCGAATAGGGCGAAGGACAGCATGGCGTGCTGGAGATTGCGCTCTTTGTTTTCGTTCATTTTTGGCGTCTCCTTTCGCTGAACGATGAAAGAAGACACGTCGTGCTTATTGGGACTCTCACCCTGTCAGTCGTTTCGCGTCGACGATGAAGATAGCGAAGCTGTGGAAAAAGTCAAGAATTATAGTCCGCTCTCGGACTCATTGTAGCGATAGCGTCACGAATCATGACCGAAGCTCCCGCTCCTCGCCCGCCGCGCCGCGTCGCCAGCCCATGCGTCATGGTCTGCACCGTCGACGGCGCGTCGGGCCTGTGCCTGGGCTGTTTCCGCACGCTTCAGGAGATCGCCACCTGGAGCCGGATGACGGACGAGGCCCGCGCCGCCGTCATGACCGACCTTCCGAGCCGCAAAGGCCGGATCGATCCTCGCCTGCTGGGCGAATGAAGACCCTGGATCGTCAACCTTTCGTTCGCCACGTCGCTTCACCGCATGGGAAGATCAAGGCGGCATAGTCCGTTTCATGATCCGCTTTGACCCGCGCTCCGCTGTCGTTTTCGCCGCCGCCCTGGCGTCGGCGTCGGCGTGCATCGGCGCCCTGATGTGGTGGGAAGGCCCGGCCCAGGCCTACGCCGCCGTGGCCCTGAAGGAGGCGCCGTCGGTGACGCGCGCGGCCGACGGCCACTATTGGGCCGAGGCGACGGTCGAAGGGCGGCCGATGCGGATGCTCGTCGACACCGGCGCCAGCGTGGTGACGCTGAGCCGCGCCGACGCCGAACGGCTGGGCGTGCGGCTGAAACCCCATGACTTCAACCAGACGCTGAACACCGCCTCGGGCCAGGTGCCCGCCGCGCGGGTTCTGCTGACCTCCCTGTCGGTGGCGGGGGTCGAGATGACCTCGGTCGAGGCGCTGGTCGTCGATCGCGACATGCCCGCGGCCCTGCTGGGCATGAGCTTCCTCGGCCGGCTGTCGGCCTTCGAGGCGCGGCCCGACGGCCTGATCCTGAGAGGCTGAACGCGCCTCAGCCACGCCGACCGAAGGGCACGACCTTGTTGTCCCGGTCATGGCCGATGTCGGCGCCGCCCAGATAGGGAATCCCCGACCGCACGCACCAGTACCGCACGATCTCCTCGGCCGTCAGGCCGAAGTCCGGGTCGTTGGCGGTGACGTCCGACACCCGGCCCAGACGAATGCCCGCGACCCGGCGAATCGAGGCCTGGCCGGTCAGGTGAAACATCATCCGGTCGACGCGATAGAGGGCCTCGGACACCTCTTCCAGCATCAGGACGTGGCCGGTCAGGTCCGGCTCGATCGCCGTGCCGACCAGTTCGTTGAGAATGGTCAGGTTGAAGCCGACGGCGGGCCGAGGATCAGTCAGCAGGGACGGCTCCAGCGACGCCGCGTCGCCGCTCCGCAGCCAGTTCACCGCCCGCAGGCCCGTGGCGTCATGGCGCGACCCATCCGAAGCCATCGGCCCATGCGCGACATGGGGAAAGCCCGCGCGATACAGCGCCGCCAGCAGGCTGCCTGCGTCGGAATAGCCGAGGTAACGCTTGGCGTAGGCATGGGCGGTCAGTTCGGGGATCACCGCCTCGGCGATGCGGCAGGCGCCGTAACCGCCGCGCGCGAACCAGACGGCGTCGATATCGGGGTCGTTGGCGGTCTCGACGAAGGCGCGGGCGCGGGTGGCGTCGTCGCCGCCGAAATGGCCGTGCGCCTCGAACAGGGCCGGATGCAGCACCAGTTCGACCTCGCCGCTCGGCCAGGTCGCCGCCGCCCAGGCCCGGATCGCCTCGCCCCGCGCGGGGTCCAGGCGGGAGCTGGCGTTGACGACGCCGATTCGGAACGGTCTGGTCTGCATGGACGGGGTGGCCTCGGGCGCCTCACGTGCTAGTCAGGCCGCCGGACATTCCCCGGTTTCCAGCCCCGAAATCAAGCCGATGAACAAAGACTATTTCTTCTGCGGCGTCGGCGGCTCCGGCATGCTGCCCCTGGCGATGATCGTTCAGGCGCAAGGCAACCGCATCGCGGGCTCCGATCGCGCCCTGGATCAGGGCCGCACGCCGGACAAGTTCGACTGGCTGCGCGCCCACGGCGTAACCCTGCACCCGCAGGACGGATCGGGCGTGATCAGCAAGGATCAGGTGGTCGTCGCCACCGGCGCGGTCGAGGACACGGTGCCCGACATCGGCGCGGCCAAGCGCGTCGGCGCCCTCATCAAGACCCGGCCGCAGCTGCTCAGCGAACTGTTCAACGCGGCTCCGACTTCGATCGGCGTGGCGGGCACCAGCGGCAAGTCCACCATCACAGGCATGATCGCCTGGATCCTGGATCAGGCGGGCCGTGCGCCGACCGTGGTCAACGGGGCGGTGATGAAGAACTTCGCCGACGCAGACCATCCGTTCGCCAGCGCCCTGATCGGCGGACCAGACCTGTTCGTGGCCGAGGTGGACGAGAGCGACGGCTCCATCGCCCGTTATGACCCGACCGTGGCGGTCGTCTCCAACATCTCGCTGGACCACAAGTCGATGGAGGAGCTGCGCGACCTGTTCGGCGGCTTCGTCGGCCGGGCGACGACGGCGGTGCTGAACCTCGACAACCCCGAGACGGCGGCGCTGGCGCAAACGCTGGAGACGGGCAAGGCGATCACCTTCGCCCTGGGCGAGGAAGAGGCCGATCTGTCGGCGCACGACCTGCAGCCGCTGCCCACCGGCATGACGTTCGAACTGCGCGTGCGCGGCGAGGCTGCGCGAGCGGCGCGGCTGAACGTGCCGGGCGCGCACAATGTCGCCAATGCGCTGGCGGCGCTGGGCGCGGTCAAGGCGCTGGGCGTCGGCATGGATCAGGCGGTCGCGGCGCTGGAGACCTTCAGCGGCATCCGGCGGCGGCTGGAGGTGGTGGGCGCGCGAAACGGCGTCACCGTCATCGACGACTTCGCCCACAACCCGGACAAGATCGCCGCCACCCTGAAGACCCTGCACGCCTTCGACGGGCGGCTGCTGATCCTGTTCCAGCCGCACGGCTTCGGCCCGTTGAAGCTGATGCAGCGTGAGTTCATCGAAGGCTTCGCCGGTCTGATGCGCCATGACGACGTGCTGCTGATGCCCGAGCCGGTCTATTACGGCGGCACCACCGACCGCAGCGTCGGCAGCGAGGACATCGCGGCGGGCGTGCGCGCGGCGGGTCGTCAGGCGCAGGCCCTGGCCACCCGCGCCGACTGCGGCGACCGCATCGTCGAGATCGCCCAGCCCGGCGACCGGATCGTGGTCATGGGCGCGCGCGACGACAGCCTGTCGACCTTCGCGGCCGAACTACTGGCGCGTCTCTGATTATCCGCTCTCGGATTATCTGTCAGATTAGCCTTGCAAAACATTCACTTCCGGCAAATCGCCTGTTAAGCGCCCTGGCCTAACCCTGCTCTCGCAAGAAGCAGGAGACGGCTGGAAATGGCCAGAATCGGAGACTTCGTGGACGCCTCGGCGCCCATGGCGCCGGACGCGCCGGGGGCCGACGCCCTGGCCCGTTTCGAGGCCGAGCCCGAGACCCTGGTCATCGCTGTGGCCGACGCCGACGGGCGGCCCGTCGGCCTGATCGAGCGCAACGCCTTCACCCTGAAGCTGGCCGCCGAGTTCGGCCGCGCCCTCTACGCCCGACGCCCGGTCTCGGCGCTGATGGACCCGGCGCCCATGATCGTCGAGGCGGACGCCTCCGCCGACGTCCTGTTCGCCTCGATGGATACGGCGGGGCTGGGCGCCTTGCTGAAAGGCTTCATCGTCGTCTCGCGCGGCCGCTATGTCGGGGTCGGCGCCGGGCTGCACGTGCTTCAGGCCGGAGTGGCGATCCACAAGCGCCGCGCCGAGGCCATGGCCGAGCTGGCCCAGAACCTGGTCCGCGCCGAGGCCGAAGCCCGCGCCTCCAGCCGGGCCAAGTCCGAATTCCTGGCCGTCATGAGCCATGAGATCCGCACGCCGCTGAACGGGGTGCTGGGGGTGGCCGCCCTGATGGAGCGGCAGCTGACGCAGGAGGATCTGCGCCCTCACGTCCGCACCATCCTGGACTCCGGAAACAGCCTGCTGCGCCTGCTGACCGATGCGCTGGACATGTCCCGCGCCGAAGCCGGGATGCTGACGCTGGAGCCCGCCCCGCTGGATCTGCAGACAGTGACGGCGGACCTGTCGGCCCTGTGGAGCCCCCGCGCCGAGGAGAAGACGCTGGACCTGCGCGTCCACGGCGATCTGCGCGCCGCGCGCTGGATCATCGGCGACGAGATGCGGTTGAAGCAACTGCTGAACAATCTGATCGGCAACGCCCTCAAGTTCACGGAAGGCGGCGCCGTCGAGGTGCGCCTGGCCACCGCGCTGGAGGACGGACAGGTGCGCCTGTCGGCCACAGTCGACGACAGCGGCCCCGGCGTCAGCGAAGACGCCGCGCGCGCCATCTTCGAGCCGTTCAACACCGGCGAGGCGGGCCGCCAGGGCGCGGGCGCCGGGCTGGGCCTGGCCATCTGTCGCCAGATCATCGACCGCATGGAGGGGCGTCTGAGCGTCGAGCGCTCGCCCCAGGGCGGGGCCCGCTTCCGCTTCGACCTGCGCCTGCCGCTGGCCGAGGCCGACGGACGGCGCGAAGACGGCGCCGTCGCTGACCCGACCGCCCACGCGACCCTGCACGTGCTGGTGGTGGACGACAACGCCGCCAATCGCTTCGTCGCGGGTCAGGTGCTGAAGCTGTTCGGCTGCACCCACGAGACCGCCGAGAACGGCCGCCAGGCGATTGATCGCGTGACGACGGCGCCCTTCGACCTGATCCTGATGGATGTGAAGATGCCGGTGATGGACGGGGTCGCCGCCACCCGCGCCATCCGCGCCCTGCCCAGCCCGGCCGCCTCCCTGCCGATCCTGGCCCTGACAGCCAACGCCGACCCGCGCGACGAAGCCTCCTACCTGGCGGCGGGCATGGACGGAGTGGCGCAGAAGCCGATCCAGCCCGAGGCCCTGCTGAACGCCATCCGCCTGGTCCTGTCGCGTGGCGAGACGGCCCAGGCCGCCTGACCGGATCAGCGGCGCCGACAGTCGCGGTTGCAAGTCATTTGCATTTCGTGGCAAGGCCGTTGTCGTGACCGACGCCGCCGCCTCTCCTGCCAAGCCCGCCGCCCAGCCGAAGGCCAAGGCCGCACGGCCGCCCGCGCGCGCCTTCTGGTTGAGGCAGTTGCAAAGCTGGCACTGGATTTCGGCGGCGGTCAGCATGATCGGCCTGCTGCTGTTCGCCGTGACGGGCGTCACCCTGAACCACGCCGCACAGATCCCGGCCGAGCCGATCGTGCGCGAACAGACCGCCGTCCTGCCCGCCCCTCTGCTGGCGCGGCTGGCGGCGTTCCCGCAGGAGACGACCGATCCCGCGCCCGACGCCGTGGCGCGCTGGGCGGATGCGGCCTTCGACGTCCGCATCGCTGGAAAGCCGACCGAGACGACAGCCGAGGAAATCTACGTCGCCCTGCCCATGCCGGGCGGCGACGCCTGGCTGACCATCGACCGGGCGACGGGCGAGGCCCTGCATGAAAAGACCACGCGCGGCTGGGTCGCCTGGCTGAACGACCTGCACAAGGGCCGCAACACCGGCGCGGCCTGGTTCTGGTTCATCGACGCCTTCGCCGTCGCCTGCATCGTCTTCACCCTGACGGGGCTGGGCCTGTTGTGGTTGCACGCCTGGCGGCGGCCCCTGACCTGGCCGCTGGTCGGGCTGGGGCTGCTGATCCCCGTCGTGCTCGCCCTGTTCTTCATCCATTGAGGAGCCGCCTCATGCGTCCGCTTCCCCTGATCCTGACCGCTGCGGGTCTTTCGGCGGCCGCCGTGCCCGCCCTGGCCGCCGACCTGTCGGTGTCGATCGAACTGCCGCGCATCAACAGCGCCGCCTATCACCGCCCCTATGTCGCCGTCTGGATCGAGAAGCCAGATCAGAGCGCCGTCCAGACCCTGGCCGTCTGGTATCACCCCGGCAGCCGCAACAGTCAGGGCGACGGCACCGACTGGCTGAGGGATCTGCGCGCCTGGTGGCGCAAGGGCGGCCGGGCCATGGCCATGCCCGCCGACGGAATCTCCGGCCCGACCAAGGCCCCCGGACGGCATGCCGTCACCGTGCCCGGCGCGCGCCTGCGGAACCTGCCCGCCGGGCAGTACACGCTGGTCGTCGAGGCGGCGCGCGAGATGGGCGGGCGCGAGTCCGTGCGCGTGCCCTTCCGCTGGGGCGCGGCCAATACCGCCGCCGGGACCGGATCGTCCGAACTGCGCGCCGTGCGCGTCGCCGTGACCCGCTGAACGATCCCGGTCATAAGGGGCCTTCGTCTCTTTCAGCCAGACCGTTGCGCCGCCCATGAAACGATCCGCCTCCGCCCCCTCGCCGATCCTGATCGGAGGGCCGGACGACAGCCGACGCGACGACCGCGTTCTGATCCCGCCCATGACCGGCGCGCCCGAACGGCCGCCCAGCGACCTGATCTGGTCCCTGTCGGGCGAGACCATGGGCACGACCTGGTCGGTGCGGCTGGTTCCGCCGCCGGGCGCCGCCCAGGGCGACTTCGCGACGGCGATCGAGGAAGAACTGGCCCGCATCGTCGCCGTCTTCAGCCCGTGGGAGGCCGACAGCGAAATCAGCCGCTTCAACGCCGCCCCGGCCGGAACCTGGGCTCTGTCGGACGACTTCTGGGCCCTGCTGACCCAGGCGCTGGATCTGGCCGACGACGTCAACGGCGCGGTCGATCCCAGCCTGGGCGCCCTGGTCGACCTGTGGGGCTTCGGCCCGCCGGGGCCGCGCTCGGTCCTGCTGCCCCTGCCGTCCGACGAAGAGGTCGAGGCGGCGCGCGCCGTCTCGGGCTGGCAGAAACTGCGGCTGCACCGCGAAGCCCAGGCGGCGATCCAGATCGGGGACATGAAGCTGGACTTCTCGGGCATCGCCAAGGGCCATGCGGTCGATCGCGTCTCGGACCGGCTGAGCGCCCTGGGCGCGACCTCGCACCTGGTCGAGATCGGCGGCGAACTGAAGGGGCGCGGCGTCAAGCCCGACGCCCAACCCTGGTGGGTCGAGATCGAGGCCGTCGCCGGATCGCCCGCGCCGCGCACGGTGGCGGCTTTGCTCGACCTGGCCATGGCGACTTCGGGCGACGGGCGCCGCGCCTTCACCCATGAGGGGCGGCTCTATTCGCACACCCTGGACGGCGCGACGGGGCGGCCGGTCGACAACGGCCTGGCCCAGGTCACGGTCTTCGACGCCTCGGCCATGCGCGCCGACGCCCTGGCCACGGCGTTGACCGTGCTGGGCCCGATCGAGGGGCCCGAACTGGCCGATGCCCTGGGCCTGGCCGCTCATTTCACGCAACGCACGCCCGACGGCCTGGTCGAGCGCATGACCCCCGCCTTCGCCGCCATGCTGGACGACGCCTGAGGAAGCGTCAGACCTCGGACCAGCGCCGCAGCAGGTTGTGATAGACGCCGGTCAGCTCGATCACCGCCGCATCCTTCGGCCCCTTGTCCAGATTGACGCGCTGGATCGCCACGTCGAGGCGGAACAGGTTCTCGCGATCGGCGTCGTCGCGGATCAGGCTCTGCAGCCACATGAAGCTGGAGACGCGCGCCCCGCGCGTGACCGGCGTCACCCGGTGCAGGCTCTTGGACGGATAGAGGACCAGATCGCCCGCTGGCAGCTTGACCGACTGGGCGCCGTACATCTCCTCGATGATCAGCTCGCCGCCGTCATAGTCCTCGGGTTCGGACAGGAAGAGGGTGGCCGACAGATCGCTGCGAATGCGATGGCCGTCGCGTTGGCGGATGGCGTTGTCGACGTGCGTGCCGAACTCGCCGCCGCCCTCATAACGGTTGAACAGGGGCGGAAAGATCGTGTGCGGCAAGGCGGCCGAGACGAACATCGGATTGGCGTTCAGGGCCTGGACGACCAGGGCCGATACCTCGCGCGCCTGGGCGCTGTCCTCGGGCAGTTGCAGGTTCTTCTTGGCCGTCGCCGACTGATGGCCCGAGGTCATGTTGCCGTCGGCCCACGGCCCGGCGTCCAGCGTCTGGCGCAGGGCCTGCACCTCGGCCTTGGTGAAGACTTCGGGGATGTGCAGCAGCATGGCTCTCTCACCGTCTGGAAACGCATCGGCCCCGCCGCTCGAACGAACGACGGGGCCGACATGATGACGCGAAACGCGGCCTCTTAGTAGCGGACGTTCAGCGTCAGGATGGCCTGGCGCGCCGGGGCCACATCGGCGTGGTGCACGCCGTTGGTGCGGATGATGTACTCCTCATCCCCGGCGTTCTGGACGTTCAGCTGCACCGAGGCGCGGTCGCTGATGTCGTAGGAGGCGAACAGGTCGACGCGGGTGTATTCCGGCGCATAGACGCGGTTGGCGCCGCCGCCGGCCCCGCCCTGGTTCCCGCCCCAGGACTTGGAGACGTAATAGACGCCGCCGCCCAGGCTCAGCTTCGGCAGGACGCGATAGGTGGTGAACAGGCTGGCGCTGTGCTCGGGCGTATTGGCCAGTTGCGCGCCCTTGTTGACCGCGCCGTTGACCAGTTCGGAATCCATCCAGGTGTAGCCGCCGAAGACCTGCCACTTGTCGGTGACGTTGCCCGACACGCCCAGTTCCAGACCCTGGACCTTGGCTTCGCCGACCTGCTCATAGTCGGAGCCGGAGATCAGGATGGCCGCGTTCTTGCGCGTCAGGTGGAACAGGGCGCCGCTGAGCGCCAGGCGGTCGCCGAACAGATTGGCCTTGGCGCCGATCTCGAAGTTTTCGGTCTCTTCCGGGTCCAGCACGACATTGGCCAGATCGCCCGATCCCGTCCCCGTGCCGCCGTTCTGATCCCCGGCTGAAATGGTCGGCGGCGTCGAGGCCGTGGAATAGGAAGCGTAGATGCTGCTGTTTGCCGTCGGCTTGTAAACCAGGCCGACCTGATAGTTGACGAAGTCCCAGCCGCTGCTGACCGGCTTGTAGACCGGCGCCGAAACCGTGCCCGAGGCGTTGACCGCGTCGACCGAATAATCGTCCCAGCGCAGGCCCAGGTTCACGATCAGCTTGTCGCTGAGGTGAATGGCGTCGAAGGCGTAGACCCCCACGGAATCCGTGTCGGTCGTGCTGACCAGACCGCGCGTGATCGTGCCCGTCCACGGGTCGTTCGGGTTCGGCGCATAGACCTGGGTGCAGTCCAAGCCCGTCAACGGAGCCGGGCAGGCCGTGCCGGTCAGGGTCGTGACCGTATAGGAGGCGTTGCGGTTCTTCTCGCGCGACAGCTCCAGGCCGACGTCGAAGTCGTGCTTGATCGCGCCGGTCAGGAAGGAGCCGTGCAGGTCGGTGACGTTGGCCAGGGTCTCGGCCGGGTTCCAGCGCGACTTCAGGCCCCGCTTCATCCACCAGACGCCGTTGATCTGCTGAGCCGCGCCCCCGTCGCCGGGGTTGGTGACGACATAGTCGTTCAGCGTCTGCGAGTAGCGGGTGACGTTGCGCAGGGCCAGGGTGTCGCTGAAGCGGTGCTCGATCTCCAGCGTCAGGCTGTCGACCGTATTGTTCAGATAGTCGCGCGCCTTCAGGCCGTAGAAGCTGTCATAGGGCACGTCCAGGATGCCCGAGGCGTCCGGACGCGGCGCGTTCGCCCCGCCCAGCTTGGTGTAGAGCGGGACGCCGTAGTCGGGCATCTGATTGCTGTCGAGATGGTAGTAGCTGGCCGTCAGCGTCGTCGGCGTACCCAGACCCACGGCGACCGCAGCCCCGACACCCCACTTGTCGAAATCGGCTCCGTTGCGGCCCGGCACGTCGCCCTGCGAGGCCATGACGTTCAGACGCATGGCGGCGGTCGGACCGACCTGCCAGTTGGCGTCCACCGTGCCGCGCAGATAGTCGTCCGTGCCGACGCCGGCCGAGCCATGGACGAAGTTGGTCAGACGCGGCGACTTGGAGCCCAGATTGATGCTGCCGCCGCCCGAACCGCGACCCGAATAGACGGAATCGGCGCCCTTGATGACCTCGACCTGCTCCAGGTTGAAGACCTCGCGCTGCTGGCCGCCGGTGTCGCGGATGCCGTCGACGAAGATGTTGTTGCCCGAGGCCTGACCGCGGATGAAGGGCCGGTCGGCCAGGGGCTGCCCGCCTTCGCCCGCGCCGAAGGTGATGCCCGGCGAGGTGCGCAGGATGTCCTGCAAGGAGGTGGCCGCGGTCTGTTCGATGATCTGCTGCGGGATCACCGTCACGGTGCGCGGCGTATCGACCAGAGGCGTGACGAACTGTGGGTCTTTCGGCTCGCGTTTCACGCGATGGCCGTGCACATCCACCGTGCCCAGGTTGGTGGCGTCCTGACTGATCACCCCATCGGCGGGCGCGGCCTCGTCAGCCGCCGCGATCGCGGGCGCGGCGCACAGCATCCCGGCGGCGCTGGACGCGAACAGGAGCGCCTTAAGGGCGGCGGAGCGAGTGTCGGACATGGGGAGGAACCGGTCAATGAATGAGACCGGCTCGCATTAGCACCATTTCAGGGTGCGACAATCTGACTCCTGCGACTAAATCGCACTTGCGGAACAGGTGTCACACGCAGGTCACACCTGGGGCTTGGCGACCGCCTTGATCGATACCGTCGGATCGGCCAGCAGGGCGTCGTCCACCGCCGCTCCCTTCCCGATCAGCAGACGGCCGCCCATGAAGTCGGCCGGGGCGTTGACCGCCTCCACCGCCACGATCCTGTCGCCGCTGAGGTGGAAGACGGAGAAGGCGCCGCCGGCCGGATCGCCGCGCACCAGTTGGCGGTCGGCGTCGAAGGGCACGCCCGCGATCTGCAGCTTGACGTCATACTGGTCAGACCAGAACCAGGGGACTTCCGGCGCCGGGGCCGCGCGGCCGACGATCGCGCTGGCCGCCTGCTTGGCCTGTTCAAGCGCGTTGGGCACGCTCTCCAGCCGATGCATGACGCCGCCGTGGACCGGGATCGGCCGCCGCGTCACATCGCCGATGGCGTAGATGTTCGGATCGCTGGTGCGGGCCGTCTCATCGACCACCACGCCGTTTTCGCACGTCAATCCGGCCGTGCGCGCCAGAGCCTCGCAGGCGAAGGCGCCGACGCCGACCAGCACCGCGTCCGCCGCGATCAATGTCCCGTCCGCCAGGCGCACGCCTGCATCCTCGAACCCCGCGACCTCGGCGCCGGTCAGGATCTCGACGCCATGTTTCCGGTGCAAGTCGGTGAAGAAGGCCGACAGGGGCTGCGACGCCACGCGGGCCAGCACCCGGTCCATGCGCTCGATCACCACCGCCTTGGCGCCCAGGACGCGGGCCGAGGCCGCCGCCTCCAGCCCCACATAGCCGCCGCCGACCACCGCCAACCGCTTGCCCGGGGCCAGCACGGCCTTCAGCCGCTCGGCGTCGTCGAGGGTGCGCAGCTCCAGCAGATCGGGCCGGTCCACGCCGGGGATGGCCAGCTTTCGGGCCGTCGAACCGGTGGCCAGGATCAGCACGTCGTAGGTCTCGACCGTTCCGTCGGCGAAGGTCACGGTCCTGGCCGCCGCGTCGATGGCGCTCGCCGTGACGCCGGTGCGAAGCGCGATGTCCTGCTCGGCGTAGAAACTCTCGGGGCGCAGCAGCAGGTCTTCCAGACCCGCCTCGCCTTTCAGCCAGGCTTTCGACAGGGGCGGCCGCTGATAGGGCGGCGCACTCTCCTGCCCCGCCAGGACGATCTCGCCCTCATGCCCATACTGCCTCAGCAGCGCCGCCGCCGAGCCCCCCGCGTGTCCCGCGCCGATGATCACTACCTTGCTCATGACAGCGCAGATAGAGACGCCGGAAGCGAAGCGCCACCGCGTTTGGCGCCATCGTTGGGCCGATAGGCGGGAAAACCGGTTGACCGTTCCATTGTTACAGCATAATGGAACACGCCATGAGCACCAACGCCGCCAGGACTGCATTGCTGGACGCCCTGCTCTCGCTGAAAACGCGGGAGGAGGCAGACGCGTTTCTGGCCGATCTGTGCACCCCGGCCGAGCTACGCGCCATGGCCGAGCGGTGGCAGGTGGCGCGGATGCTGGACGCCGGGGACAAGACCTATCGCGAGATCGCCGCCGAGGCCCCGGCCAGCCCGACCACTGTCGTGCGCGTCGCGCGCTCCCTGAAGGACATGCCGCACCAGGGCTATCGGCTGGTGCTAGACAGACTGAAAGCCTGAGTTGAGATCATGAGTACGGTTCAGGGGCGGCTGCGCATCGCCGTCCAGAAATCCGGCCGCCTGGCCGAACGCAGCCTCGATCTGGTCCGCGATGCGGGCCTGCGCGTGATCAAGGGCAACAACGACCTGCTGTATCGGATCGAGAACTATCCGATCGACCTGCTGCGGGTGCGCGACGACGACATCCCGACCTTCGTGGCGGACGGGGTCTGCGATCTGGGCATCGTCGGCGAGAATGTGCTGGAGGAAGTGAAGAACGGCGGGCCGAACGCCGAGGTCGTCATGCCGCTGGGCTTTGGCCGCTGCACGCTGAAGATCGCGACGCCGCCGGGGCTGGACTATGCCGGACCGCCGTCGTTGCAGGGGCTGCGGATCGCGACCTCATACCCCAAGATCCTGCGCCGCTTTCTGGATGAGGCAGGGGTGGACGCCGACATCGTCACCATGCGCGGCGCGGTCGAAGTGGCCCCGCGGCTGAAGCTGGCCGCCGCCATCTGCGATCTGGTCTCGACCGGGGCGACGCTGGAGGCCAACGGCCTGAGCGCGCGCGAGACGGTGCTGAACAGTCAGGCCGTGCTGATCAAGGCTCCGACGCCGCCGGAGGCCGGGCTGCAGCACCTGCTGGACTCCATCGTCGAGCGAATGGCGGGCGTGGTGTCCTCGCAAGGGGCCAAATACGTGATGCTGAATGCGCCGCGCGCGGCGCTGGACCGGATCACGGCTCTTCTGCCCGGCGCAGGCTCACCGACCGTCATGCCCCTGTCGGGCCGCGACGACGCCGTGGCCGTCCACGCCGTCTGCCAGGAGGCGGTCTTCTGGGAGACGCTGGAGAAACTGAAGGCGGAAGGGGCTTCGGCCATCCTGGTCCTGCCCATCGAGAAGATGATGTGATGAAGCGTATCGACTGGAACCAACTCGACGCCGCCGGGCGCAAGGCGGCGCTGGCCCGCCCGCAGCGCCGCACCGAGGGCTTTGTCACCGGTGTGGTGCGCGAGATTTTCGACGACGTGCAGGCGCGCGGCGGCGAAGCCGTGATCGACTGGGCGACCCGTCTGGACGGCGCCGCGCCGCGCCGCATCGAGATCACCGAGGCGGCCGCCGCCCAGGCT
>DJDA01000116.1:7500-22208 GCA_002430835.1 Brevundimonas sp. UBA5936 | reverse complement strand
ACCCGGCCGAACAGGTCGATCTCATAGGAGACGTCCAGGCCGACGTCATAGGTGTCGACTTCCGGCAGCTTGGCGCCGCCGGCGGTCGGCACGGTGTCGGTCGAGGCCCGGCTGCGGTTGTAGGCGGCCGAGGTGGTGGTGGTCGGGAACCGGCCCGAGCGGGCTTCGGACAGCGAGGCCCGGACGGCGCGCAGATTGGCTGCGGCCGCCTCCAGCTCGTTGTTCTCGGTCAGGGCCTGCTGGATCAGGCCGTCCAGCGTCGGATCCTGATACAGCCGCCACCAGTCGTCGCGGGCCGCCTCGGTCGAAACCGAGGCGGATTGCGAGCCGACGAAGGCGCCCTGGCCTTCGGCCGGGAGGGTGGGGAGCGGCGCCTTGGGGCCCACCGCGCAGGCGGCGAGCAGGGCGGCCGACCCCGCGGCGGTCAGCAGAGTGCGGAGTTTGCCGTTCATTTTACGCATCTCCCTGGCGCGGAGCGGCGGGAGCCGGTTCCGGGCCGTCGGGGTCAAAGGGGTCGTGCGGGGTGGAGCCGAAGCTGGTCGGGAGCTCGCGCTCCTTGCCCGGCGCCTTGGGCAGCTTGCCCGCCATCCAGCGACAGATGACATAGAAGACCGGGGTGAAGATCAGACCGAAGAAGGTCACCCCCAGCATCCCATAAACCACCGCGATGCCCAGGGCGTTCTGCATCTCCGAGCCGGGGCCCGTGGCGATGGCCAGGGGCAGCACGCCGAAGATGAAGGCGAACGAGGTCATCAGGATCGGGCGCAGACGCTGGCGCGCAGCCTGAACGGCGGCGTCCCAACGGTCGAGACCCTCTTCGTCCTCGGCCTGCTTGGCGAACTCCACGATCAGGATGGCGTTCTTGGCCGCCAGGGCGATCAGGACCACCAGGCCGACCTGGGTCAGGATGTTGTTGTCCAGACCATGCAGGTTCACGCCGACAATGGCCGCCAGGATACACATCGGCACGATCATGATGACCGCCAGCGGCAGGGTGAAGGCCTCATACTGAGCGGCCAGCACCAGGAAGACGAACACCACCGCCATGATGAAGATGATGGTCGCGCCGCCCGCCGCCTGCTTCTCCTGCAGGGCGATTTCGGTCCACTCGTAGCTGAAGCCTTCCGGCAGCGTCTTGGCCGCCAGCTCTTCCATCGTGGCGATGGCGTCGCCGGTGGACACGCCCGGCGCCGCTTCACCCTGCAGTTCCGAAGCCGGGAACAGGTTGTAGCGGACCACGCGCGCCGGGCCGGAATCGTCGGCCAGGGTCGCCACCGAACCGATCGGCACCATCCCGCCCGAGGCCGAACGGACCTTCAGGTTGGCGATGTCGGCCAGCTCGTCGCGGTAGGCGGGCTCGGCCTGGGCGGTCACGCGGAAGGTGCGGCCCAGGAAGTTGAAGTCGTTGACGTAGGTCGAGCCGAGGTAGGTGCCCAGGGTGTTGAACACGGTCGAGGGCTGGACGCCCATCAACAGGGCCTTGTCGCGGTCGACGTCGGCGGCGATGCGCGGCGAGCCGGTGTTGTAGAGGCTGAACACCTGCTGCACCTGCTCCGGCGCCTGAGCGGCCGCGCCCATCATGGCGAAGGTCGCGCCTTCCAGAGCCTGGAAGCCGGCGCCGGAACGGTCCTGGATCATCATCTTGAAGCCCGAGCCGGTGCCCATGCCTTGAACGGGCGGGGGCGACAGCATGAAGATGCTGGCTTCCTCGATGACGCCGGTCGCCCCGCTGAGCGCGCCGGCCAGGGCCGAGGCTTCCAGTTCGGGCGTGGTCCGCTCATCATAGTCCTTCAGCTTGATGAACATGGTGGCGGCGTTGGACGACAGCGAGAAGCTGGAGCCGTCCAGGCCGGCGAAGGCGGTGACTTCCTGAACGCCGTCGGCCTTCTGGACGATCTCGACAGCCTTATTCATGGCGGCCTTGGTGCGTTCCAGCGAGGCGCCCGGCGGAAGCTGGACGACGCCGATCAGCACGCCCTGGTCCTGCGCCGGAATGAAGCCCGTGGGCGTATCGGCCATGCGCCAGCCCGTCAGCGCCAGCAGGGCGGCGTAGATGACGAGCATGATGGTGACCATGCGGATCAGCTTGGCGGTCAGGCGGCCGTAGCGGTCCGACACCCAGTCGAAGCCTTCGTTGAACTTGGCTCCGGCCCAGCCGAGGTAATACATCACCGTGCCGATCAGACCCGGCTTGCGGTGATGGTCATGATCCTTGTGCGGCTTCAGCAGCAGCGCGGCCAGGGCCGGGGACAGGGTCAGCGACACCAGCAGCGAAATCAGCGTCGCGGAGGCGATGGTGACGGCGAACTGGCGGAAGAAGATGCCGGGGATGCCGGGCACGAAGGCGGTCGGCACGAACACCGAGGTCAGCACCAGGGAGATGGCGATCAGGGCGCCCGACACTTCCTGCATCGACCGATAGGCCGCTTCCTTGGGGGTCAGGCCCTCGCGGATGTAACGCTCGACGTTCTCGACCACGATGATGGCGTCGTCGACGACGATGCCGACGGCCAGAACCAGGGCGAACAGCGACAGGGAGTTGATCGAATAGCCCAGGGCCAGCTGCACCGCGAAGGTGCCGACGAGGGCGACCGGGATGGCCAGGATCGGGATGATGGCCGCGCGCCAGGTCTGCAGGAAGACCAGGATGACGATCATCACCAGGAAGACGGCTTCGATCAGCACGTCCTCCACGGCCGAAACCGAGGCGGCGACGTATTCCGTCGGGTTATAGGGGATGGCGTATTTCACGCCCGGCGGGAAGTCGGCCTTGATGGCGTCCAGCTCGGCGATGACGGCCTCGGCGGTCGACAGGGCGTTGGAGCCGGGCTGCTGGATGACGGCGATGCCGACGCCGCGCTGGCCGTTGAAGTAGCCTTCGACGCCGTAGATTTCCGAGCCGAGTTCGATGCGGGCGATGTCGCTGACGCGGGTCACGCGCCCTTGAGCGTCGGTCTTGAGCACGACCTTGCCGAACTCTTCCGGGGCCGACAGACGGCCCTCGACCTGAACCGGCAGCTCGAAGGCGGCGGCGTTGGTCGGGAAGGGGGGCTGGCCGATCGAGCCGCCGGCGGCCTGGACGTTCTGGGCCTGCAGGGCGGCGACGATCTCGGGCGCGGTCAGGTCGCGCGCGGCCGCCTTGGCCGGGTCGATCCAGATGCGCATGGAGTAGTTGCCGCCGCCGAAGACCTGGACGCCGCCGACGCCGTTGATCCGCAGCAGGCGGTCGCGGATCGTCGACTGAGCCATGTTGCCCAGGTAGTCGCTGTCGATGCCGGGATCGTCGGACGTCAGCGAGGCCAGCATCAGGAAGCCCGAGGACTCCTTGTTGACGACCACGCCGACCTGACGGACCTGCGCCGGAAGGCGCGGCTCGGCCAGGGCGACCCGGTTCTGCACCAGCACCTGGGCGGTATCGAGATCGGTGCCCGGCTGGAAGGTCACGGTCACGGAGACCCGGCCGTCCGAGGTGGACGACGAGGTCATGTAGAGCATGTTCTCGACGCCGTTGATCTCCTGCTCCAGCGGCGCGGCGACCGTTTCGGAGAGGGTTTCAGCCGAGGCGCCGGCGTAGGAGGCGGTCACGCTGATCGTCGGCGGCGCGATGTCGGGATACTGCGCCAGCGGCAGCATCGGCATGGCGAAGGCGCCGATCAGGGTGATGAAGACCGAGATCACGATCGCGAAGATCGGTCGGTCGATGAAGAAGCGGGATATGTTCATGAATCAGGTTCCGGCTCGTGAGCCCCCTCCTCAGCCGGCGCTGGCGACGAAGGTGGCGGACGAAGCGACCGGCGCCGTGGTCACGGGCGCGTCGGTCTTGGTTTGCTCGGCCTTGATGGTTCCGTTCTGGGCGGTGACTTTCTGGCCCGGACGGGCGCGCTGAAGGCCGTTGATGATGACCCGGTCGTCCGGCGTCAGGCCCGTGCGCACGACGCGCAGACCGTTGGCCAAGGGGCCCAGCTGGACCGGCTTGGCGCCGACCGTGCCGTCCTTGGCGACGACATAGACCACCTTGCGCGGGCCATCGGTGACGACGGCGGAATCCGGCACCAGCATGGCCGCATAGCCGCCCGAGCCCGCCAGTTGGGCGTGACCGAACATGCCGGGCTTCAGGAAGCCGTCGGCGTTCTGCACCACGGCGCGCAGGCGGATGGTGCCCGAGGAAGCGTCGATGGCGTTGTCGGTGAAGTCCAGCGTACCGGTGCGGTCATAGCTGGTCTCGTCCTGCAGGCGGATGCGGATCGGGGCCGAACCGTTGCGGGCGTCGCGCTGATACTTCAGCGCCAGGGCTTCGGAGCCGTCAAAGACGAAGTAGATCGGCGAGGACGAGACGATGGTCGTCAGTACGTCGCCGGCCGACGAACCGCCGCCGATCAGGTTGCCCGGATCGACCCGGCGGTCGGACACGCGGCCCGAGATCGGGGCGGTGACGCGGGTGAACTCGACGTCCAGCTGACGGGCGCGAATGGCGGCGTTGGCGGCGGCCACGGCGGCCTCAGCGGTCTGGACGGCGCCGCGCTTGGAGTCGACCTCGGCCTGAGACACGGCCTGCGAGGCCAGCAGGCCCTCGGCGCGGGCCAGTTCCGTGCGGGCCAGCGTCAGTTGCGCCTGACCCTGGGCCAGTTGGGCGCGAGCCGAGGCCAGGGCGGCCTGGGCCGGACGCGGGTCCAGGGTGAACAGGGGTTGGCCCTGGCGCACGAAGTCGCCGTCCTTGAAGTGGACCGACTGGATGTAGCCGCCGACGCGCGCGCGCACGTCGACCGAACGGGGCGCCTCGAAGCGACCCGTGAATTCGTCCCAATCGACGACCTGTTGCGACAGGGGGGCGGCCACCGTGACGGGCGGCGCGCCCTGGGCGGGCGCTTCCTGTCCCTTGGAACAGCCATAGAGGGCGGCCGCCATCAAAGCGGACGCGGCCGCGATCTTAACCGTGCGCATCGGCGCAATCTCCTTGGGAGTAACGTGATCTGGGAGACTGTCGCTCTTTGGGGAGGATGCGTCCAGTCAAAGCTGGCTGACTTAAAGACGACGAAAGCCGCGCTTGTCAACGCCTGATGACAAGGCCATATAGCGCGTAAGGTTTATTGGAGTGCGACCAATTGGTCCTGTGCGACGTCCCCCGCCCGCGTAACGCCAACGCCACCCGCCAGGCCATCCTGGAGGCGGCGCGCGAGCGTTTCTGCGCGGAAAGCTATGATGATGTCGGCATGCGCGACGTGGCGCGCGACGTCGGCGTCGATGCGGCGCTGATCAGCCGCTACTTCGGTTCGAAGGAAGATCTGTTCCTGTCCGTGCTGGACAGTTGCAAGAACGGACGCGACCTGATGGAGGGCGACCGCGCCGATTTCGGTCAGCGCCTGGCCACGGAAGTCGTCTTTGGCGAGGCGGCCCGTTGTGACGCCGATCCGACCGGCGAGAAGATGCGCGGCCTGCTGATCCTGTTGCGCTCGATCGGTTCGACCAAGGCGATGGACGTGGTGCAGCGCACGGCGAACAACCGCTTCTTCGATCCCCTGACCCAGTGGATCGGCGGCGAGGACGCGGCCGTGCGGGCGCGCCTGGCGTCTGGCCTGATCATGGGCATGGCCATCGGCCGTGAACTGTCGGACGGCTTCTCCGCCCTGACGGACGAGCAGCGGGACCGCCTGCGCGACCGCATGGCCAAGGCGCTTCAGGGTCTGATCGACGGCTGAATTGAAAAGAGGCGGACCGCAGCCCGCCTCTCGTCTCCTATTATAGATGTCGTCTAGGCCCAGTGCATCGGCACATGGCGCGCCGCCGCCCAGTGGATGGCGCGGATGGCGTCGACGATGGCGCGGGTGGCTGACACCGTGCCCAGCGGCCCGCCCAGGTCGGCGGTGACCGCGCCCGAGGCCAGGACGGCCGCGACCGCCGCCTCGATGGAGTCGGCCTCATCCTCCAGATCGAAGCTGTGACGCAGCATCATGGCCGCCGACAGCACCATGCCGACCGGATTGGCCAGATCCTGTCCGGCGATGTCTGGCGCCGAGCCGTGGATGGGCTCGAACAGGCCCGGCCCCTCGGCGCCCAGGGAAGCCGAGGGCAGCAGGCCGATGGAGCCGCCCAGCACCGAGATCTCGTCCGACAGGATGTCGCCGAACATGTTCTCGGTCAGGATGACGTCATAGTCGCGCGGCTTCCTGATCAGGTGCATGGCCATGGAGTCGACCAGGGCGTGCTCCAGGGTGATCTGCGGATATTCCTCGGCGTGGATGCGGCTCACGACCTCGCGCCACAGGCGGCTGGTCTCCATGACATTGGCCTTGTCGACCGACGTCACCTTGCCGCGCCGTTGCTGGGCGGCCTGGAAGGCGGCGCGGGCGACGCGCTCGATCTCCTCGACCGTATAGACGCACAGGTCCGAGGCGCTGGTTTCGGTGCGGGTCTTCTCTCCGAAATAGACGCCGCTGGTCAGTTCGCGGAAGACGATCAGGTCGACGCCCTCGACGATCTCCTTTTTCAACGGCGACAGGTGGGCCAGGACCGGCGAGACCTGCAGCGGGCGCAGGTTGGCGTACAGGCCCATGGCCTTGCGGATGGACAACAGGCCCTGTTCCGGTCGCACCGGCGCGCCGTCCCACTTGGGACCGCCGACCGCGCCCAGCAGCACGGCGTCGGCGGCCAGGCAGGCGGCCTTGGTCTCTTCCGGCAGGGCTTCGCCCGTGGCGTCGATGGCGGCGCCGCCGATCAGGTGTTCGGCGAAGTCGAAGCGGTGCCCGTAGATGTCGCCGATGCAGGTCAGCACCCGCTGGGCGGCCAGGGCGACCTCGGGGCCGACGCCGTCGCCGGGCAGGACGACGATGTTGAAGGTGCGCGGGGCGGGAGCGGTCATCGTGCGGTCTCCGTTTGGGGGGCGTCGTTTCTCAGGCGTTCGAAGGTGGCGACGTAGGGCAGTTTGGACTGAAGCCAGCCGAGAGCGTCGACCCCGTCCAGCAGGCACTGGCGGGCGAAGGACTCGACCTTGAACGGCACGGCCGGAGCGTTGCCGCGCCGGATCTCATTGGCGTCCAGATTAATGGTCACCGGCTGTTCCGGATGGGCGGCCAGATCGTCCCAGACCGCCTGATCGACGACGATGGGCAGGAAGCCGTTCTTCAGGGCGTTGGAGGTGAAGATGTCGGCGATCTCGGTCGAGATCACCGCCCGGAAGCCGTAGTCCAGCAGGGCCCACGGCGCGTGCTCGCGCGATGAGCCGCAGGCGAAGTTCGGCCCCGCCAGCAGGATGCGCTGCTCGGCCGGGTCGATGCGGTTCAGCACCGCCTCGGGCTTGGGCGAGCCGTCGGCCTCATAGCGCCAGTCGTGGAAGGCGTGGGCGCCCAGACCCTCGCGCGTCGTGGTGGTCAGGAAGCGCGCGGGGATGATTTGGTCGGTGTCGATGTTGGCCTGGCTCAGCGTCAGGGTCTTCGACGTTAGAGATTTGAAGGCCTCAGGCATGGATGGCCTCCAGATAGGCGCGCGGGTCGGTCAGCACCCCGGCGACGGCGCTGGCGGCGGCGGTGGCGGGGCTGGCCAGTATGGTGCGGGCGCCCTTGCCCTGACGGCCCTCGAAATTGCGATTGGAGGTCGAGACGGCCAACTGGCCCGGCGCGACGAAATCCCCGTTCATGGCGATGCACATGGAGCAGCCGGGGATGCGCCATTCGGCGCCCGCCTCGGTGAAGACCTTGTCCAGGCCTTCGGCCTCGGCGTCGCGGCGGACGGCCTCCGAGCCGGGCACGACCAGCATACGCACGCCCGGCTGGACCTTGCGGCCGCGCAGGACGTCGGCGGCGGCGCGCAGGTCGGGCAGGCGGCCATTGGTGCAACTGCCGATGAAGACCACGTCGACCTTGTGGCCGGTGGTCGCCTCGCCAGCCGTGAAGCCCATGTAGTCGATGGCCTTCTGGTCCGAGGCCGAGCGCGGCTGCGGCACGGGCGCGCCGACGGGAGCGCCGGCGTCCGGGGTGGTGCCCCAGGTGGCCATTGGGCGAATGGCGGCGCCGTCCAGCACGACCTCCTTGTCGAAGACCGAGCCGGGATCGGAGGCCAGGCTCAACCAGTCGGCGGCGGCGGCCTCGTAGTCGGCGGGGACGTGACGACGCCCGCGCAGCCAGTCGATGGTGACGCGGTCGGGGGCGATCATGCCCGCCCGCGCGCCCGCCTCGATGGACATGTTGCACAGGGTCATGCGCCCTTCCATGTCCAGCGATCGCACGGCCTCGCCAGCGTATTCGATGACGTAGCCGGTGCCGCCGCCGAAGCCGATGGCGGCGATGACGGCCAGCGCCACGTCCTTGCCGGACACGCCGGGGCGCAAGCGCCCGTCGACGGTCACCCGCATGGCCTTGGCCCGGCGCTGCAGCAGGCACTGGGTCGCCAGCACATGGCCCACTTCCGACGTGCCGATGCCGAAGGCCAGCGCCCCGAAGGCGCCGTGGGTGGCGGTGTGGCTGTCGCCGCAGACGACGGTCATGCCCGGCTGGGTCAGGCCCAGCTCCGGTCCCATGACGTGAACCACGCCGCGCTGGTCTGAGCCCCAGCCCGCCAGTTCGACATTATGGCGGGCGCAGTTGGCCTCCAGCGTCTCGACCTGACGGCGCGCCTGTTCGGTGACGTAGGGGCGCTGACCATCCGGTCCGGCGGGCAGGGTGGGGGTCGAGTGGTCCAGGGTGGCGAAGGTGCGGTCCGGGCGGCGGACCTTCAGCCCGCGCGCCTCGATTTCGGAGAAGGCCTGGGGCGAGGTGACTTCGTGGACCAGGTGCAGGTCCACATACATGACGCCCGGAGTCTCGGTGGTTTCCGGCACGACGACGTGCCGGTCCCACACCTTTTGATACAGGGTCTTAGGCTGGCTCATGCGCGCGCTCCTTCGCCGGGGCGGCGGCCGCCTCGCCGATGGGCTCCAGCCAGCCGAAGCGGTCGGGCGTGGTGCCGTCGAACAGGCCGCGGAAGGCCTTGTTGACCGCCTTGGTCACGGGGCCGGGGCCGCCTGCGCGGGTCATGATGCCGTCGATGGAGCGGACGGGGGTGATCTCGGCCGCCGTGCCGGTCATGAAGACCTCGTCGGCGACATAGAGGGCCTCGCGCGGCAGCACCTGTTCGCGCGCCTCATAGCCCAGGCCGCGCGCCAACTTCATCACGCTGTCGCGGGTGATGCCCTGCAGGATGGAGGCGGCGGCGGGCGGGGTCATCAGCACTCCGTCCTTGACGATGAACAGGTTCTCGCCCGCCCCCTCGGACAACAGGCCGTCGGCGCCCAGGGCGATGCCTTCGCCGAAGCCGCGCACGCGGGCCTCACGCCCGATCAGATAGGAGGACAGATAGTTGCCGCCCGCCTTGGCGCCCGCCGGGACGGTGTTCGGCGCCACGCGGTTCCAGCTGGAGATGCAGGCGTCGACGCCCTTCTCCAGCGCCTCTTCGCCCAGATAGGCGCCCCAGGCGAAGGCCGAGATCATCACATCGCTGCGGATCGTCTCGGCCGAAGGGCTGACGCCCATGCCGCACTCGCCCAGGAAGGCCAGCGGGCGCAGATAGGCCGAGCGCAGGCCTTCGGCCCGGACCACGTCTTTGCAGGCCTGAACCAGCTCGTCCTCACTATAAGGCATGGGGAAGTGGTAGATGCGCGCGCTGTCGAACAGGCGCCGGATATGGTCGGTTAGGCGAAAGCCGCACGGGCCGTTCGGCGTGTCATAGACGCGGATGCCCTCGAACACCGAGGTGCCGTAGTGCAGGGCGTGGCTCATGACGTGAATCTTGGCCTTTTCCCACGCGATCAGTTCGCCGTTGATCCAGATGTTCTTAGCCAGCGGTTGCATAGGTCGTATCCTGTGGTGCGGAGGCCGTGACGGCCGCGATGATGGCGGTCAGTTCCGCGTCATTGATTTCGCCGATCTGGTCGGCGCGTTGCTTGAAGCCGGCGAAGACGTCGGCCAGGCGCTGGCCTTCCAGCACATGGCCCAGGGCCTCGGCCCGCTTGCCGACCGCGTGGCGGCCGGAATGCTTGCCCAGCACGAAGTAGCTGCCCTCGAAACCGACGTCCTCGGGACGCATGATCTCGTAGGTGCGGGCGTCGGCCATCATGCCGTGCTGGTGGATCCCGGCCTCGTGGGCGAAGGCGTTCAGGCCGACGATGGCCTTGTTGCGGGCGATCACCGTCTCGGTCACGTCGCGCAGGGTCTGGGAGGCGCGCACCAGGTGGCGGCTCTCGGCGGCGACGGTCGCCCCATAGCGGTCCGCGCGGGTGCGCAGGGCCATGATGACCTCCTCGATCGAGGCGTTGCCGGCGCGTTCGCCGATGCCGTTGATGGCGCCCTCGATCTGGCGCGCCCCGCCTTCGACCGCGGCCAGAGAGTTGGCGACGGCCAGGCCCAGGTCGTTGTGGCAGTGCGAGGAGAAGATCACGTCCGCGTGGCGCGGGCGGATGATCCCGTCCAGATAGGCGAACCGCTGGCGCGCTTCTTCCGGCGTGGCGTAGCCGACGGTGTCGGGCACGTTCAGCGTCTGGGCGCCCGCGTCGGCGGCGGCCGTCAGCGCCTCGACCAGAAACTCCGGCTCGGTGCGGAAGGCGTCCTCGGCCGAGAACTCCACGTCGTCGAACATGGAGGCGGCGTATTCCACCGTGCGCGAGATGGTGGCCAGCACCTCGTTGGTGCTCATGCGCAGCTTGGCCGAGCGGTGGATCGGGCTGGTCGCCAGGAAGACGTGGCAGCGACGGTGCGATTTCGGCGCCGGAGCCAGGGCGCGGAAGGAGGCGTCGATGTCCTTCTCGTTGGCGCGGGACAGGGAGGCGAAGACCGGTCCCTCGATCTCGCCCGCCACACGACGGATGCACTCCTCGTCGCCCGGCGAGGCGGCGGCGAAGCCCGCCTCGATCACGTCCACGCCCAGGTCGCGCAGGACATGGGCCATTTTCAGCTTGGCCTCGGCCGACATGGAGAAGCCCGGCGCCTGTTCGCCGTCGCGCAGGGTGGTGTCGAAGATGATGACGCGGTTGGGGTCGGACGCCGCGATTTGGGCGGTTCTGGATACGCGTTCTACTCGGGACATCATGCAGCCTCGGACTGGAAGGTTTGGGCCTGGATGCGCGCGACGCCGAACAGGCGATCGATCTGGCGGCCCAGGTTGTCGATGGAGCGGGCGGCGTCGCGCCCGCGAACGGTCAGGGCGATGCGGCGCATCGCGCCCTCCACTTCAGAATCGGGGGCCATGCTCATGCCGTCGATGTGGAAGCCGCGGCGCTCCACAAGGCCGATAAGACGCTGAAGCGAGCCGTCGGCCCGGTCGATCTGGATGTGAATGGTGTCGCTCATGCTCATGCGCCTTCCATCATTTCAGCGTTGCTCTTGCCCGGCGGCACCAGCGGCCAGACGTTTTCCTTGGGGTCGATGACGACGTGGGCCAGACAGGCGCCTTCAGCGGCCAGCAGGCGGGCCAGACCGGCCTCGACCTGATCGCGGCGATCGATGCGGAAGGCCTCGACGCCGAAGGCCTCGGCCACCTTCACGAAGTCCGGATTGTCGGACAGGTCGATCTCGGAATAGTTCTCGGAGAAGAACAGCTCCTGCCACTGGCGCACCAGACCCAGCGATGCGTTGTCCAGCAGGACGATCTTCAGCGGCACGCCGTAGCGGCGCAGGGTCGCCAGCTCCTGGACATTCATCATGAAGCCGCCGTCGCCGGCGATGGTGACGACGACCGCCTCGGGGTCGGCCATCTGGGCGCCCAGACCGGCGGGCAGGCCGAAGCCCATGGCGCCCAGACCGCCCGAGGTGATGTGAGCTTCGGGCCGGGCGAAGCGGCAGTGCTGGGCGGCCCACATCTGATGTTGGCCGACGTCGCAGGCGGCGACGAAGCGGTCGCCCGCCATTTCGGACAACTGCTTCAGTAGGGCGGGGGCGTAGACGCCTTCGCCCGGCGCGTCATAGCGGGCGGCGTGACGCTCGGCCGCCGAGGCGCAGCGGATGACCCACGGGTCGATGGCCAGAGGGGCAGACGCCAAGCGCTCGGTCAGGGCTTCGATGGCCGGGCGGATCTCGCCGCCCACGGCCACGTGGGTCTCGCGCAGCTTGCCGATCTCGGAGGCGTCGACATCGAAGTGGACGACGCGGGCGTGGGGGGCGAACTCGGCCAGCTTGCCGGTGGCGCGGTCGTCGAAGCGGGCGCCCATGACGATCAGCAGGTCGGACGCCTGAACCGCTTCATTGGCGGCGCGCGTGCCGTGCATCCCCAGCATGCCCAGGAAGCCGGGGGCGTCGGTCGGCACCGTGCCCAGGGCGTTCAGGGTGGCGACGGCGGGGATGCCGGTGGTCTCGGCGAAGGCGCGCAGGGCCTCGGTCGCACGGCCGATCTTCACCCCGCCGCCGATGTAGATCAGCGGGCGCTCAGACGTGCGGATGAAACGCTCGGCCTCGGCGATGGCGTCGGCGTCCGCCTGCGTCGTCTCATTGGGAATGTTGAAGCCGAACGGGGCGGCCGTTTCGGCGAACTGGACGTCCTTGGGCAGGTCGACCAGCACCGGGCCGGGGCGGCCCGAGGCGGCGATGTGAAAAGCCTGTTCGATGGCGGCCGGGATCTCGGCGGGGTCACGAACCAGGATGGAGTGTTTCACGATCGGCAGGGTGACGCCCAGGATGTCGATCTCCTGAAAGGCGTCGGTGCCCATGACCCCTTGGGGGACATTGCCGGTGATGCAGACCATCGGCGCCGAATCCATCATGGCGTTGGCGATGCCGGTGATGAGATTGGTGGCGCCGGGGCCCGACGTCGCCATGCAGACCCCGACCCGGCCGCTCAGGCGCGCATAGGCGTCGGCGGCGAAGGCGGCGGCCTGTTCGTGGCGGACCAGGATGTGCTTCAGCGACGAGCCGGTCAGGGCGTCGTAGATCGGCATGATGGCGCCGCCGGGATAGCCGAACACGACCTCTACGCCCATCCGCTCCAGGCTGGAGACAAGCAGGCGCGCGCCGGTCATGACGGCCGGGGCGGGGGGTGTTTTCAGGGCGGGCGCGGCGGCGCTCATCGGATCAGTCTCTCTTTATATATATATAGGTTCAGGCGGCGGCCTGTTTGGCCGTCTGCAGCCAGGCCATGCGGTCGCGCAGACGGGCGCCGACCTGTTCGATCTGGCTGGCGCGATCCTCGGTCAGCAGGGCCTCGTATTTCGGCTTGCCCGCCTCGTTCTCGGCGATCCATTCGCGCGCGAACTGGCCGCTCTGGATCTCGTCCAGCACGGTCTTCATGCGGGCGCGGGTCTCGTCGGTGATGACGCGCGGGCCAGAGGCGACAGCGCCCCATTTGGCCGTTTCCGAGATGAAGTGGTGCATCTTGGAGATGCCGCCTTCGTAGAACAGGTCCACGATCAGCTTCAGCTCATGTAGGCATTCGAAATAGGCGATCTCGGGCTGGTAGCCGGCCTCGACCAGGGTGTTGAAGCCCTGGATGACCAGCTCCTTGGCGCCGCCGCACAGGACAGCCTGTTCGCCGAACAGGTCGGTCTCCGTCTCTTCGCGGAACGAGGTCTCCAGCAGGCCGCCGGTCGCCCCGCCGATGCCCTTGGCGTAGCCCATGGCGCGATCGCGCGCCTTGCCGGTCGCGTCCTTTTCGATGGCGAACAGGGAGGGGACGCCGCGACCGCGCGCGAACTCGCGGCGGACCAGATCGCCCGGCCCCTTGGGGGCCACCAGGATGACGTCCATGTCGTCGCGCGGGGTGATGCGGTCGTAGATGATCGAGAAGCCGTGCGCGAACAGCAGGGCCGAGCCCGGCTTGGCGTTCGGTTCGATGACGTCGCGATAGATCTCGTTCTGGATCATGTCGGGCGTCAGGATGGCGATGATGTCGGCGTCCTTGACCGCCTCGGCGGGCTCGGCCGTGGCCAGGCCGTCCTCGGTCGCATGCTTCCAGCCCGTACCGCCGTGGCGAACGCCGACGATCACGTCGTGACCCGAATCCTTCAGGTTCTGGGCGTGGGCGCGGCCCTGCGAGCCGTAGCCGATGACGGCGATGCGTTGCCCGGCGATGGCGCCCGGCTTGATGTCTTCATTGGTGTAGATGGTGATGGCCATGGAAGGACGTCCTTAAGAAGCAGCGGTTTCGGTGGAGCGGGCGGCCAGATCGGCGGGGATCTGGGCCGGCGGCGGATTGGGAATGGTCACGGCCCCTTGCGAGGCGGAGGCGACGGCGGCGCGGTATTTCGCGAAAACGCCTTGCGCCGGGCGGATCCGGTTGGGGGCGAAGTCCGCCCGGCGCGCCTCCAGATCGACGAGCACATCGATCCTTCGGTTGGTGACGTCGATGACGATCGGATCGCCATCGCGAATGAGAGCGATGGGGCCGCCCGCCGCCGCCTCGGGCGAGACGTGGCCGGCGACGAAGCCGTAGGAGGCGCCCGAGAAGCGGCCGTCGGTCAGCAGGGCGACGTTTTCGACCTTGCGGCCCTTCAGGGCGGCGGTGACCTGCAGCATCTCGCGCATGCCGGGGCCGCCCTTGGGGCCTTCGTAGCGGATGATGATGACGTCGCCTTCGCCGACCGACCCGTCTTGAACCGCGTGGAAGGCGTCTTCCTCGCAGTCGAAGACGGCGGCGGGGCCTTCAAAGCGGTCGACCTTGTGGCCGGTCAGCTTGATGACGGCGCCTTCCGGCGCGACATCGCCGTAGATGACGGCGTAGGAGCCGCGCGCCATGACCGGGGTCTCGAAGCGGGTCAC
>DJDA01000116.1:0-2500 GCA_002430835.1 Brevundimonas sp. UBA5936 | reverse complement strand
GGTCAGCGACTTCATGTGTCGAGCAAGCTTAAGCCGTTAGGTGTAGGCGCAGCGAAAGCGAGTCTGAATAGGGCGCTAAGTTCGACGTATGACGACCCGAAACCAGGTGATCTATCCATGAGCAGGATGAAGGTAAGGTAACACTTACTGGAGGTCCGAACCCGTGAATGTTGAAAAATTCTGGGATGACTTGTGGATAGGGGTGAAAGGCCAATCAAACCTGGACATAGCTGGTTCTCCGCGAAATCTATTTAGGTAGAGCGTCCGACGAATACCCTGGGGGGTAGAGCACTGGATGGTTGCGGGCTGCGCGAGCGGTACCAATACTAACCAAACTCCGAATACCCAGGAGTACTATCGGGCAGACACACGGCGGGTGCTAACGTCCGTCGTGAAAAGGGAAACAACCCTAACCATCATCTAAGGCCCCCAAGTCATGGCTAAGTGGGAAACGATGTGGGATTGCTTTGACAATCAGGAGGTTGGCTTAGAAGCAGCCATCCTTTAAAGAAAGCGTAACAGCTCACTGATCAAGCGATCCTGCGCGGAAAATGTAACGGGGCTAAAGCCATGCGCCGAAGATATGGGTTTGCAGTTTACTGCAAGCGGTAGCGGAGCGTTCCGTAAGCCTGTGAAGGTCAACTGTGAGGTTGGCTGGAGGTATCGGAAGTGAGAATGCTGACATGAGTAACGATAAACAGTGTGAGAAACACTGTCGCCGAAAGACCAAGGGTTCCTGCGTAAAGCTAATCTGCGCAGGGTTAGTCGGCCCCTAAGGCGAGGCTGAAAAGCGTAGTCGATGGGAAGCAGGTAAATATTCCTGCACCAGCTAGAAGTGACGGATGGCATAAGTCGTCGGGGCTTATTGGATTGTTCCCGGCGGTGGCGTTGTCCCTGGAAATAACTCTAGCAGAGACCGTACCCGAAACCGACACAGGTGGTCAGGTAGAGAATACCAAGGCGCTTGAGAGAACTGTGCTGAAGGAACTCGGCAAATTGCACGCGTAACTTCGGAATAAGCGTGACTCACCCTGGGCAACCAGGACTGAGTGGCACAAGCCAGGGGGTAGCGACTGTTTAGCAAAAACATAGGGCTCTGCGAAGCATCAATGCGACGTATAGGGTCTGACGCCTGCCCGGTGCCTGAAGGTTAAAGGGAGGAGTGAAAGCTCCGAACTGAAGCCCAGGTAAACGGCGGCCGTAACTATAACGGTCCTAAGGTAGCGAAATTCCTTGTCGGGTAAGTTCCGACCTGCACGAATGGCGTAACGACTTCCCCACTGTCTCCAGCACAGGCTCAGTGAAATTGAATTCCCCGTGAAGATGCGGGGTTCCCGCGGTCAGACGGAAAGACCCTATGAACCTTTACTATAGCTTCGCCTTGGCGTTAGCGACCGTATGTGTAGGATAGGTGGGAGGCTATGAAGCCGGGGCGCCAGCTCTGGTGGAGCCATCCTTGAAATACCACCCTTACTGTCGTTGACGTCTAACCGAGGGCCGTTATCCGGTCCCGGGACATGGCGTGGTGGGTAGTTTGACTGGGGCGGTCGCCTCCCAAAGTGTAACGGAGGCGCGCGATGGTTAGCTCAGACCGGTCGGAAATCGGTCGTCGAGTGCAATGGCATAAGCTAGCCTGACTGCGAGACTGACAAGTCGAGCAGAGACGAAAGTCGGCCATAGTGATCCGGTGGTCCCGCGTGGAAGGGCCATCGCTCAACGGATAAAAGGTACTCTAGGGATAACAGGCTGATTTTGCCCAAGAGTCCATATCGACGGCAAAGTTTGGCACCTCGATGTCGGCTCATCACATCCTGGGGCTGGAGCAGGTCCCAAGGGTACGGCTGTTCGCCGTTTAAAGTGGTACGTGAGCTGGGTTCAGAACGTCGTGAGACAGTTCGGTCCCTATCTGCCGTGGGTGTTCGAAGCTTGAGAGGATCTGTCCCTAGTACGAGAGGACCGGGATGGACATACCTCTGGTGGACCTGTCATGGCGCCAGCCGTGCAGCAGGGTAGCTAAGTATGGAATAGATAACCGCTGAAAGCATCTAAGCGGGAAACTAACCTCAAAACAAGGCTTCGCTGAGGATCGTGGAAGACTACCACGTTGATAGGCCAGGTGTGGAAGCGCGGTGACGTGTGAAGCTTACTGGTACTAATAATCCGATCGGCTTGATCGTTTCTCAGCAAAACTCATTCGATCTTACTTGTCGAAATCATAGACAATATCTTCTCATTCATGTGTGTCGGGTTGACCTGGTGGCTCTGTCGGAGGTTCCCCACCCGATCCCATTCCGAACTCGGTCGTTAAGACCTCCAGAGCCGATGGTACTTCGTCTTAAGGCGCGGGAGAGTAGGTCGCCGCCGGGTCTACCCGACACACATGAATGACTTCTCGATCCTTCTTCCTTTACTCACCGCCTTGCCGCGGGATGGAGCAGCCCGGTAGCTCGTCAGGCTCATAACCTGAAGGTCGTAGGTTCAAATCCTACTCCCGCACCCA
>DJDA01000078.1 GCA_002430835.1 Brevundimonas sp. UBA5936 | reverse complement strand
ACGCGGCCGCCGCGACGCCGCCGCCATGGGCCGCGCCCTGGCCGAACGGGGGCTGAAGCCGGACATGGCTCTGGTCTCGGGCGCCCAGCGCACGCGCGACACCTGGGATGGCGTCAGCGAGCATTTCGGCGATGTCGAACTGCATGTCTCCGACGCCCTCTACAACGCCCCCGCCGACGTGTTGCGCCGCGCGGTCGAGGCGGCCGAGGACCAGGCGGGCTGTCTGCTGCTGATCGCCCATAACCCCGGNNGACAAGATGAGCGGCGGCTTTCCCACCGGGGCGGCGGCGATCTTCAGCGTCGATGTCGCCGGACGCCCGTCCTATGAAGGCTGGCTGACGCCGGAGACCCTGGCGTGACCGATCAGCCTGACATCGCCTTCAAGATCCTGAGCCGCGCCGACTGGCGCGCCGCCCTGGCTGAGGGCCGTTATGACGGCTCGGCGGTGGACCTGGCCGACGGCTACATCCACCTGTCGGCCGCCGACCAGTTGGAAGCCACGGCGGCGAAACACTACGCTGGCCAGACCGAGCTGATGCTGGTCGAGGTCGATCTGACCGCCCTGGGCGACGCCCTGATCTGGGAGCCGTCGCGCGGCGGCGCCCTGTTCCCCCACATCTACGGCCCCCTGCCCGTCGCGGCGACGCGCGCCGCCCGCGCCCTGTCGGTGACGGCCGACGGCCGCATGATCGTCGAAGAGACCGCCTGAACATGAGCCTGACCGACCTCGGCGCCTGGGCGCTGCGCCAACTCGACCCGGAAACCGCGCACCGCCTGGCCATCCGCGCCCTGCAGATGACGCCTCTGCCCGCGCCCGGCGCCGACGATCCGATCCTGAAGACCGTCATCGCCGGGCTGGAGATGTCCAATCCCGTCGGTCTGGCCGCCGGTCTCGACAAGAACGGCGAGGCGCTGGAGGGCCTGTCGCGCCTGGGCTTCGGCGCCGTGGAGTGCGGCTCGGTCACGCCGCGCGCCCAGCCCGGCAATCCCAAGCCGCGCCTGTTCCGCCTGGCCGAAGACCGGGCCGTCATCAACCGCATGGGCTTCAACAACGAGGGGCTGAAACCCTTCGGCGCTCGACTGGCGCGGCGTCCGACCCGCATCCCCATCGGCGCCAACCTCGGCGCCAACAAGGAGACCGAGGACAAGGCCGCCGACTATGTGATCGGGCTGCAGAAGCTGGCGGGGCTGGCCGACTATTTCACCGTCAACATCTCCTCGCCCAACACGCCGGGCCTGCGCGCGCTGCAAGGGCGCGAGGCGCTGGACGACCTGCTGAGCCGCATCCATGAGGCCCGCCCCGCCGACGGCGCGCCTGTCTTCCTGAAGATCGCGCCCGACCTGATCGGCGAAGAGATCGGCATGATCGTCGAGGCCTCCATCGCCCACCGCATCGACGCCCTGATCGTGTCCAACACGACGCTGGAGCGGCCCGCCTCGTTGCGCTCAGGCTTCGCGGGCGAGGCCGGGGGCCTGTCGGGGGCCCCGCTGAAGCCCTTCGCCCAGAAGGCGCTGGAGGCGGCGGCCGCGGCGGCGGGCGGGCATCTGCCGCTGATCGCGGTGGGGGGTATCGCCAGCGGCGCGGACGCCTACGCCCGCATTCGCGCGGGCGCCTCGGCGGTCCAGGTCTATTCGGCCCTGATCTATGAAGGCCCCGGCATGGTCGGCCGGATCAAGCGCGATCTGGCGGCCCGTTTGCGCGCCGACGGCTTCGCCAACGTGGCCGAGGCGACCGCCTCCGGCCGTTGACGGAGCATTAGGTCTCCGCCGCCATGATGCAACCGAGGGGCGCCATCGCCCGTTCGGAACGCCGCATGACGCAGACCGACGCATCCCGGAACGGATGGGCTTACGCCATCCGACAGCGGCACAAGATGCTGCCCCAACGACTTGTCGTAGGCTTGGCCTGCGCCCTGTTGTTCAGCCCTATCCTGGGCCTGCCCATCTGCCTGGGCTGGCTGGCGCTCTATCTGCTGCTGCAGGCGGCTGAGGCCGCCGCCTTCATGCCTGTGACGCGCGGCCAGGTTTCCGCACCCAAGGGGTGGCGCGCCCCCTTGGGCGATCTGGCGCTCACGGCCAACGCCAGCGCCTACGCCAGCATCGCCGTGCCGCTGTGGCTCATCGGCGGCCTGCCCGGCGGCGTGGTCGCCACCACCCTGCTGGCGGCGGGCGCGATCAATTCGGTGATCGCCTCGGCCGGCAATATGCGGGTCTTCCTCTGGACCGTCACGCCCCAGTTGGCGGTGCTGGCGTTGACGCCGCTGTTCATGGCGCGCTGGGCGGTCGAGGGCCGCTTCATACTGCCGGTCGCCATCGGCGTCGTGGCCTTCATCTTCTTCTGCCTGACCACCCGCAGCCGCCTCTACGCCTCCAGCGAGGCCGAGGCCCGCGCCCTGAAGGAAGCCGAGGGCAAACGCCGTCAGGCCGAGAGCGTCATGGCCGGCCGCAGCGCCCTTCTGGCCGCGGTGGCCCACGACCTGCGCACCCCGATCAGCGCCATCCTGACTGGCGCCCATGAACTGACGCGCGTCGCCGCCCCCTCGTCAGCAGCCCGCCAGCAGACGGCCATGATCGAGGACGCCGGGCTGATGATGAAGGGGCTGCTGGACGACCTGCTGGACCACGCCCGCCTCGATGCCGGCCGCCTCAAGGTCGAGGCGCGTGATTTCGACCTACGCGACCTGCTCAACCACACCTTCCGGCTGTGGCAGGGCCCGGTCCGGGCCAAGGGACTGCGCCTGCGCCTGGACGGCTCGCGCCATATGCCGGACGTGGTCCAGGGCGACGCCATGCGCCTGCGCCAGGTGCTGAACAATCTGATCTCCAACGCCGTCAAATTCACCGATACGGGCGTCATCACCATCCGACTGTGCTCCTGGCGCGACGAGGCCGGGCTGCACGTCCTGCTGATCGACGTGGCGGACACCGGACCGGGCATGACGGCGGGCCAGATGGACCGCCTCTTCACCCCCTTCGATCAGACCGCCGACGGCGTCGCCGCCCGCTACGGCGGCTCAGGGCTGGGCCTGGCGATCAGCCGCGATCTGGTCGAACTGATGGGCGGTCGACTGACGGTCCGCAGCCAGGCGGGGCGAGGCTCGACCTTCACCGTGGCCCTGACCCTGCCCGAAGGCGTGAAGGAGGCCGCAACGCCCGCCTCCGCCCTGGTGGCCGCCATCCCTGTCCGGAGCCTGCCCGTACGAGCGCCCATGCCGACGCCGGTTCGGGCTGAAGCCGCACTGCGCACCGAGGTCGAAACGGCGCCGATCCCGACGCCGCCTTCCGTCTCGGCCGAAGCCGATGACGCGCACGACGCGGAACGCCCCCTGCGGGTGCTGGTGGTCGACGATCACGCCATCAACCGCCGCGCCATCCAGGTGATCCTGCAAGCCCTCGACTGCGAGCTGACCATGGCCGAAGACGGCCTGGCCGCGCTGAAGGCCTGCGAGGCCGGCGTCTTCGACGTCATCTTCATGGATGTGCGGATGCCCGAGCTGGACGGCCGCGAAACCACCCGCCGCCTGCGCGCGGGCCATGGACCGAACGTCGCGACGCCGGTCATCGCCGTGACGGCCGACACCGCGCCCGAGGACATCGCCGCCTGCCTGGACGCGGGCATGAACCACTTCGTCGCCAAGCCGCTGACGCCGGCGGTGCTGCTGGCCGCCCTGAGCGAGGCGTTGGACGCGGCGGACGAGGTTGAAACCCAGGCCGTCGCCTAGCCGCGCACCCTGGCCAGCAGCCGCTCGCCCCAATCGGGCGTCTTCTGTTCGCACTCCCACAGGGTCAGCACGCGCCAGCCCTCCGCCTCCAGCTCGGCGGCGACACGGGCGTCGCGCACCCGGTTGCGGTCGATCTTGGCCAGCCAGTAGTCAGCGTTGGAGCGAGGCTGGCGCGCCCCGCGCGAGCAGTCGTGGCCGTGCCAGAAACAGCCGTGGACGAACAGGGCGATGCGCCGCCCCTTCATCACCACATCGGGTCGGCCAGGCAGGCCGCAGCCGCCCAGCCGATAGCCGATCCCGGCGCCCCGCAGCAGGCGCCGGACCTTCATCTCGGGCGCGGTGTCGCGCCCCTTCACCCGGCGCATGACGGCGCTGCGTTTTTCCGGGGTGAAGACGTCGCCCATGGTTCAATAAGCGACGCGGGTCGTCACAGCTGGGCCAGCAGGTGCTCGGCCGAAGACACCTTGAACTCGCCGCCCTGCTCGATGTTGAGCTGGTCGACCACGCCGTCCTTAACCAGCATGGAGTAGCGCTGCGAACGCTCGCCCATGCCGAAGCCCTTGGCGTCCAGCGCCAGGCCCACCGCGCGGGTGAAGTCGCCGTTGCCGTCGGCCAGCATGACCACGTCGTCGGCGCCGTTCAGATCATTGGCCTTGGCCCAGGCGCCCATGACGAAGGCGTCGTTGACCGAGACGCAGGCGACCGTGTCCACGCCCTTGCCCGCCAGATCGGCGCGATGGTCGACATAGCCCGGCAGATGGCGCGCCGAACAGGTCGGGGTGAAGGCGCCCGGCACGGCGAACAGGGCGACCGTCTTGCCGCCGAACAGCTCGGCCGTCGTGACCGGCTTGGGGCCGTCGGGCGTCATGGTCGTCAGGGTGGCGTCGGGAATGCGGTCGCCGATCTGGATGGTCATGTCGGGGTCTCCGGGAGTTCGGCCCGGACGATCCAGGACGATGGGAGTCAGATAGAGACCCGTAAGGAGATCGCCAAGCGCGCCGGGCCTTGAGAATGGCTTGCGCCCGCCATCGTCCGCCCCGATGATAGAGGCATGACCGCCTTCTCCTCCCTGACCGGGCGTCTTCTGGTGGCGATGCCGGGTATCGACGACGATCGCTTCCGCCACGCCGTCATCCTGATTTGCGCCCACGACGACGAACACGCCCTGGGCCTGCGCCTGGACCAGCCCGCGCCGGGCGTGTCCCTGGCCGAGGTTCTGGAAAAGCTGGACACCCCCGCCGACGACGCCGCGCGCGACCGTTCGGTGCTGATCGGCGGCCCGGTCGAGCGCGAACGCGGCTTCGTCCTCCATACCGCCGACTGGACCAGCGAGGACGCCAGCCTGACCTTCGGCGACGGCCTGGCCCTGACCGGCACCCGCGACGCCCTGGCCGCCATGGCCGACGCCGAGGACGGCCCCAGCCGCGCCATCCTGCTGCTGGGCTACGCCGGGTGGGGCGAGGGGCAGTTGGAGGAAGAGCTGAACGAAAACGTCTGGCTGACGACGGACGCCGACCCGGCCCTGATCTTCGACGCCGACTACGACACCAAATGGAGCCGCGCCCTGGCCGCCCTGGGCGTCGACGCCGCCCGCCTGTCCAGCCAGAGCGGCCGGGCCTGAAGGCAGCCGTAACGCCCTCAGGTTCCAAGCATCTCGCTGACGAACTCATCCGTGTGGCGACGTTTGGCGGACAGGGCGGCGACGGCGATCCGCCGGTCCTTCACCACGACGACCTCGGCCTGCGATCCCCATGTCCCGCCGTTATGGAAGGCGGCCTCTCCGTCCTTGTGCGGGGCCAAAAGCCAGCAATAGCCGATGGCGACTGCGCCCATCTGGGCCACGGGCGTTTGCGCCCTGAGCACGCCCTTCACGATCTCGTCCGGCCCCTCGCCCCAGGCGGCGCGCAGGAAACGCAGTTGATCCTCGACCGTGGAAGCCAGCATCCCCGCAGGCGCCATCTGATCGCGCAGATAGGGCACCGGGCGATCCCAGTCATTGACGCTGACCGCCACCAGATCGGGCTCTTCCTCCGGCCGCAGGAAATCCGTTCGTCGGATTCCTAACGGCCGGAGCAGCCGCTGATCCAGCAGATCGGCGAAGTCCATCCCGGCGGCGTGCGCCAGGGCTTCGCCCAGCAGGCTGACGCCCATGCTCGAATACCGAGGCGCTTCGCCGACCCGCGCCTGTTTCACCGCCGCCATGAGCATGGCGCGATACTTCGCCGCATCCACGCCGCGCCACGGATCCTTCACCGACAGGGACAGGGCGGCCAGGCTTTCGCGCCAGAACAGGGGCTTGGGCGTGTTCGGCAGTCCGCTGCGATGGCTGGCCAGTTCAACTAGGGTCGGCGGCCTGACCGGCCAGGGCAGAGCCTTGCCGAACAGATGATCCACCGGCGCCTCGGGATCGACGTCCCCCGCCTCGACCATGACGCCCAGCAAGGAGCCGGTGAAGACCTTGGTGACGGAGCCGATCTCGAACCGTCGGTCGATCTCATTGTCCGGGACGGCGGCGAAACAGAGCCTGGCACCATCCTGCACGCCGACGGCGAGCGGCGCCGACGAAGCACCTTTCAGCTTTTCAAAGCTGACATCAAGGCGCTCGTTCGTTTGAGACTCACCTTGTAAACGCATCGACTGTGCGCCCCTGAATGTAAAAACAAGAGGCGATCAATCAGTTCGACAGCAACGGGTTCAAGTTACAAATAACTTAGATACGCCCCATCCGGCCGCCATCTTTAGACGTCCGAAGCAAATCTACTTTATACGAAGACGCGAGCCACAGCCGATTCTTGTCGACCTCGCCTTGGTCAAGTCAGCCGGAGCGCGCCTTGATCGGCGCGGCGCCGTCGGCCAGGGATTCGTTCAGATAGACCTCCGCCTCCTGAGCCGGCAGGGCGGGCGCATAGCCGAAGCCCTGGCCGTAATGGCAACCGTCGTCCAGCAGAAGCTGGGCCAGGGAGGCGTTCTCCACCCCCTCGGCCACCACTTCGAGCGCCAGGTCGCGGCCCAGGTTGACGACGGATTTGACGATCTTGGCCGAGCCCTCGTCCTTGTCCATCGTCAGAACGAAGTAGCGGTCGATCTTCAGCGTGTCGAACGGCAGCTTGGCCAGGTAGGACAGGGACGAGAACCCCGTGCCGAAGTCGTCCAGCGCCAGGCTGGCCCCGGCTTCGCGCAGGGCCTTCAGCACCTCGGCGGCGCGCGCCGTGTCGCGCATGATGTCGCCCTCGGTGACTTCCAGCTTCAGCGCGCCGCGCGGCAGGCCGGCCTCCTTGATGATGCGGGCCACGTCCTCGACCAGGTGAGCGCGCTCAATCTCGCCCACCGACAGGTTGACGCTGCAGAACAGCCGCCCGGCGCTGGGGTGGCGGTGCAGCCACTCGGCCAGCTGACGCGACGCCTCGGTCATCATCAGCAGGCCCAGTTCGTTCATCAGGCCCATTTCGTCGGCCAGGGTCAGGAACTCGTCCGGCGGCACCAGACCGCGCCGGGGGTGACGCCAGCGCGCCAGGGCCTCAAACCCCGCCACGGCGCCCGTGCCCAGATTGACGATGGGCTGGAAGAAGGGCTCGATCTCGCCGCGCACGAAGGCGTTGCGCAAATCCGCCTCCAGCGCCAGTCGCGACAGGCTGTCGGTCTCCAGCGCCCGGCCATAGGCCGCCGCCCCGCCGCGCCCGGCCTGCTTGGCCTGTTCCACCGCCAGTTCGACTCGCCGCAAAAGCTCGGCGGCGTCCGGCGCGTCCGGTCCGCCCTCGGCCGTCACCGCGCCGATGGACAGGGTCGGATAGATGTCGAAGCCCGCCAGCCGCAGGGGCTGCTCCAGCGCCTCGCGCAGGCGCTCGCTGCCGCTGGCCCCGCTGCCGCCGCGCCGCACCAGGACGGCGAACTCGTCCTCGCCGATGCGGGCCGGGGCGCAATCCTCGGAAAAGGCCGCCGACAGACGCGACCCCAAGGCCGACAGCACCAGATCGGCGCGCTCATGACCCAGGGCCTCGTTAAGGCGACGCAGTCGGTCCAGGTCGGCCACCACCATCTCATAGTCGCCGGCCGCCGCCAGGGTCTCGGCCACGCGGACCAGGAAGGTGCGTCGGTCCAGCAGGCCCGTCAGCGTGTCGCGATCAGCGCCCGCGAACTTGGTTTCAAGTGCGACGATGCCCGCCGCGCGCAGGCCGTCCTCCAGCCAGACCCCGCGCCACAGGCAGGTCTCGCAGCCGCGCATCCGCAGGCGCACGGCGATCTCCGTTCCCTCGGCCTGAGGCTTGAGCAGGCGGTCGGCCAGGGCGCGGTCCTGAGGCATGGCCAGGGCGGTGAAGGCCGCGCCCGAACACTGCGGCGCCAGCGGCCCCAAACCCAGCGGCCGGGTGGCCCCGGTGAAGCGGATCTGATCTTCAGCGGGCGTCCAGATCCATAGGGCGGCGTCGGCCGCGGCGAGGGCCTCGATCGCCGTGGTCGGATCCCACGTCAGGGCTCTGGATCGTGTGCTCAAGACGGGTCCGATACTCTGACTGAAGGGGCGACGCCGGCGGCGAACTCCTGATCGAGGACGCCGAACAACAGATGGTCTGCCCATCGGCCGTTAATTTTCAAATAAGCGCGGGCGAGACCTTCCTGACGAAAACCAGCCTTTTCCAAGACGCGGCGCGAGGCGTGGTTGGTCGGCACGCAGGCGGCCTCGACCCGATGCAGCCCCAGGGCGCTGAAGGCATGGCCCAGCATGGCCCGCACCGCCGCCGTACAGACGCCCTGCCCCGCATAGGGACGGCCGATCCAGTAGCCCAGGGTGCCGGTCTCGGCCACGCCGCTCCGGATGTTGGACAAGGTGATGGCGCCCAGCAGCGCGTCGTCGGCTTGATCGAACACGAACAGGGGCCAGGCCGTGCCCTGCTCCATCTCCCGCGCATAGACGCCCAGGCGGCGGCGATAGGCGGCGCGGGTCAGATCGTCTTCGGCCCAGGCCGGCTCCCACGGCTGCAGATAGTCTCGCGATTCCTCACGCAGAGAGGCCCACGCCACATAGTCCGCGGGGCGCGGCGGGCGCAGCAGAACCCCCTGCCCGTTCAGGACCGGTCCGGTCGCCTCGGCCATCCAATCGAACAGGGCCATGGAGCAAACGATAGCGCGAAGCGATCTCGGCGTCAGCAGGCCGTGATCAGCCCGCCGCCATCCGCTGACGGAAGACGCGCCCCGCCCCGCCCGCCGCCCTGGGGCCCAGGACCGCCGTCGCCGACAATCCCTGGCTCGTCATGGCCTGGCCCACCACGCGCAGATCCTGCGCCGTCTGGGCCTCGATGCGGGCGGCGCTGTCTTCCGACGAGACCGGCGCGCCGAACGCCAGGGTCTGCCCCGCCAGACGACCCGAGCGGCTGGCCGGGCTTTCGTCGGCCATCCACAGGCTGGCGTTCAGCACGGCCTTGGCGCGCGCCAGTTCCGCCTCCGTCGGCCCCTTGTCGGCCAGGTCGAGGATTTCGGCGGCGCACAGCTCGGCCAGTTCCAGCGACCGCTCGGCCGCCGCCCCGGCGTAGACGCCCAGCAGGCCCAGATCGTCATAGGTCTCGTGATAGGCGTCGATGGCGTAGGCCAGGCCGCGATCCTCGCGCGCGCTCTGGAACAGGCGCGAGGCCATGCCCCCGCCCAGGATTTCGGTGAACAGGCGCAGGGCCGGCTGGCGCGGATCGCGCACGCCCAGACTCGGCAGCTGGAAGACCAGATTGGCCTGTTCGATCTTGCGCGCCAGCTTCGCCTCGCCGCCCGTGAAGACGGCCGGCGCCGTCGGTTCGTGCGGCGCGGCGACCGCCTGGCCGAACCAGGCCTCGGACAGGGTCAGCAGTTCGACCTCATCGACCGCGCCGGACACCGACACCACCATGTGGTCGGGCGAGTAGAGCCGCGCGCGCCAGTCGGCCACGGCCGCCCGGTCGGCGGGCGCCAGGCTGGCGATCGAGCCCAGGATCGGCCGCCCCAGGGCCTGGCCGGCGAAGGCCTGGGTCTGGGCCATCTCGAACACATGGTCATCAGGGGTGTCGAAAGCCTCGGCGATCTCCTGCGCCACCACGTCCTTCTCGCGCTCTATCTCCTCGGGCGACAGGGTCGGGCTGAACACCAGGTCGGACAGCACCTGCATGGCCAGCGGCAGGCTGCCCTTCAGGGCGCGCACGTCGAAGCTGGTGCGCTCATAGCCGGTGGCGGCGTTGATCGAGCCGCCCTCGGCCTCGATACGCTCGACGATCTCACGCGCGCCCATGTCGCCCGCGCCCTTGAAAACCAAATGCTCCAGCAGATGCGACCAGCCGGATCGGGCTTCATCCTCCATGCGGGCGCCGCCGTTGACGGCCACGGTCACGGCGATGGTGCGCAGGCCGGGCATGGGGTCGCACACGACGCGCACGCCGTTGGACAGGGTGTGAAGACGAGCAGTCAGGTCAGCGATCCTTGGAAGGCGTGGGGCGATAGCGGCGCAGCAGCAGGGCCGCGTAGAAGACGACCAGGGTGATCGCCAGGCCGAACCAGGTCAGTGCGTAGCCCAGGTGGTTGTTGCTGAAGGCGGCGGGCGGCGACACCGGCCGCAGCGCCGTCAGTTCAGGGTTAGCCGAGGTGGTCGCATAGACGGTGTAGGGCGACACCGCCCCCGTCACGCCCAGGGCCTGGGCCATCGCCGCCCGGTCGCGGCCGTAGAAGAGCTTGCCCGACGGCGGCGGCGTCATGGCGTTGGGGCCCGGCGCCTGGCGCACCACGCCCGCGACGACGACCGGCATGGCGGCCTCGACCTGCACGGCGGGGCGCTCAGTTGTTTCGGCGGGCAGGAAGCCGCGATCGACCAGCACCGCCCCTTGCCCCTCGACCGGACAGGCCGAGATCAGCCGCACCCCGGCGTCGCCGTCCTCGATGGTCTGAAGCTCGACGAAGGGGGCCGCGTTCAGGCCCCGGCAGGTCACGACCACCTGGCGAAACTCGGGATCGTCCAGCGTCAGCGCCTCGGCCAGGGGAAGCGGCGCCTGGGCCGCAGCGGCCTCGGCCTTGTCGATCAGGTCCAGCTTCCACTGCAGCCGCTTCACCTGCCACACGCCCAGCGTCAGCAAGGCGCCCAGCAGCAGGACGGCGATCACGGTCAGGATGATGGGAAAGCGAGGCCGGGCGGCGACGGTCATCGGGTCTCTCGGTGTGAATCGGCGCCCTTCTGGCGCAGCATCTGCAGGGCTGTCATCAGCCCCTTTCCCGGCCGCATCAAGGCCACGGCCAGAACCGCGACCAACGGCAGCCAGATGATCAGGTGCAGCCAGATCGGCGGGCTCCAGGCGATTTCGACGGCCAGGGCCGAGAAGCCGACCAGAAAGCCGGCGATCTGCATGATGAAGGTGGCCGCGCCGTCGCCCGTCTCGACCGAACCCAGATCGAAACCGCAGGCCTCGCAAGCGGAGCGGCGCTTCAGGAAACCCTCGAACAGCGCCCCGCGCCCGCAGGCCGGACAGCGCCCCATCAGACCCGCGCGAACGGCGGGCCAGACAAGCAAATCGGCGCGGGGCTTGGGGCCCCGCGCCGACGAAAGCTCAACTTGTCCGTCGCGTTCGATCAACCGAAGACGACGTACATGAAGACGAAGAGGAACAGCCACACCACGTCGACGAAGTGCCAGTACCAGGCGGCGGCTTCGAGGCCGAAATGCTTCTGCGGGGTCATCTGACCGGCGTAGAGGCGCAGCAGGCAGACGGCCAGGAAGATGGTGCCGACCAGGACGTGGAAGCCGTGGAAGCCCGTCGTCATGAAGAAGATGGAGCCGTACAGCTTCGACTGGGCCGCTTCTTCGCTGAAGAACAGGTGGCCGTGCAGGATGTGGTAATATTCATAGGCCTGAACGCCGGTGAACAGCACGCCCAGCAGGACGGTGATCAGCAGGCCCAGCTTGGCGCCCTTGCGATCGCCGCCGATCAGGGCGTGGTGCGCCCAGGTCAGCGTCGTGCCCGACAGCAGCAGGATGACCGTGTTCATGAGCGGCAGGCTCCACGGATCCAGCAGCTCGACGCCCTTGGGCGGCCAGGTCTGCCAGGCGGTCGCCGTGTCGGCCCAGTTGCCGACTTCCGGGATGATCGTGCGCGCTTCGTTGAAGATCGCCATGTCGAAGAACATCCAGAAGAAGGAGACGAAGAACATCACCTCCGACGCGATGAACAGCACCATGCCGTAGCGCAGGCCGATGCCGACGACCGGGGTGTGGTCGCCCTTCTTGGATTCCTTGATGACGTCGGCCCACCAGCCGTACATCGTGAACAGCACGCCCGCGAGGCCGGCGAAGAACAGCCACTTGGTGCCTTCGGGCATGCCGAACAGGCCCTTCATCCACATCACGGCGCCGACGAACATGATGCACGCGGAGAAGGAGGCGATCAGCGGCCAGGGGCTCGGATCGACCAGATGGTAGTCGTGTTGCGGTTTCGCGTGAGCGTCAGCCATTCCCAAGGTCTCTGAATTAAGGCGAGAGTCGTTTGAAGAGGGCTATAGCCCCCGCTCTCCGGCTTTGCCAACAGCAGAGTCGTTCGCAACGGCCTGCTGAAAGCCTTTGGTTGGAAAGAAGGTGTAGCTGAGGGTGATTTCGCGCACCCCCTTCACCTCGGCGTCGGTCGCCATCTCGGGCGCGACGAAATACTGCATCGGGAAGGAAACGGTCGCGCCCGGCGCGATCTCCTGCCCCTCGAAGCAGAAGCACTGCAGCTTCTGGAAGTACGGACCGGCCCGCTCGGGCACGACGTTATAGGCCGCCGTGGCGTGGATCGTCTGGTTCGAGGTGTTGGTCACCTCGAAATAGGCCATGCCCGTCTCGCCGATGCGGACCTTCTGGCTGAACTGCTCGGCCTTGAAGGTCATGGGCAGGTCGCGGACGTTGGTGTCGAAACGGATCAGGACTTCCTGGTCCAGGATCGTGGTCGGCGCCGCCTCGGCCTTCATGGTCGTGCCGTCAAAGCCCGTCACCTGGCAGAACAACCGGTACAGCGGCACGGCGGCGAAGGCCGCGCCCGTCATCAGGATGACCAGGGCCGCGCACAACAGCGCGACCGAATTCTTGTTCTTCACAGCCCTCAAGGCTCCTGGGTTACAGGCGCAGGAGCGTCCGGCTGGACCGGCGCCGGAAGGGCCGGATCGGCCCTCTCCAGCGTGGCCAGGGCCGCCGCCTCGGCTTCATGCCGCGCCTGGTTGTTGGCGTGCATGCGCGACACCGTCACGGTGTAGACCAGGGCGATAAAGGCCAGCAGGCCCAGGGCGATGGCCACGTTGCGACGCTTGCGCGCACGAACCTGTTCATCGTTCAGCTTCAGGTACTGGAGGTTGGACATGGGATTCAGACTCCGACGCCCGACAGATGCTCGACCAACAGGGCCGAGAACAACGCCATCAGGTACAAGATCGAAAAGGCGAACAGGTTGCGGGCCGGTTTGGCCTCGACCCGGACGTCATACAATGCGGCCTCTCGCCCCACGGCCTCGGCCTTGTCGGGCTGGTCGCCGGCGCGCGAGCGCCACAGGCGGAAGGCCAGGGCCAGGAAGCCCAGCCCGCCCGCGACCGACACCACCAGATAGATGGGGCCGCCCAGGCCGGTGAAGGCCGGCGCGATCGCCACCGGCACGAAGGCCAGGCTGTAGAGCAGGATCTGCAGACGGGTCGACTTGGCCCCGCGCGCCACCGGCATCATCGGAATGCCCGCCTTGGCGTAGTCGCCGGCCGAATAGAGGGTCAGGGCCCAGGTGTGCGGCGGCGTCCACATGAAGATGATCAGGAACAGCAGCCAGGCCTGCCACGGCGCGTCGCCCGTCACCGCCGCCCAGCCGATCACGGGAGGCAAGGCCCCTGCCGCGCCGCCGATGACGATATTCTGGGGCGTCCGGCGCTTCAGCACCAGGGTGTAGAGCCAGGCGTAATAGACGATGGTCAGGGCCAGCAGGCCGCCCGCCAGCCAGTTGGTCGTCATGCCCAGCAGCATGACCGAGAAGACCGACAACACCATGCCGAAGGCGATGGCGTCGTTCTTGCGCACGCGGCCCGCTGCGACCGGACGCCCGCGCGTACGGCGCATCAGGGCGTCGGTCTCGCCCTCGACCGCCATGTTCAGCGCGCCCGCCGCCCCAGCGCCGACGGCGATGCACAGAATGGCGATGACAGCGTTGACCCAGCTCAGCTGGCCCGGCGCCACGACCAGGCCCGTCACCGCCGTGAACACCACAAGCGACATGACGCGCGGCTTCAGCAGCTGGAAGAAGTCTTCCGGCTGGGCCGTGGTGACGAGGGGCGTTTCGCGGGTGGGCTGTTCGGTCATGGTCATAAAAAGCGTTAAGGCCGCCCCTCCGATTACGGAAGGGCGGCCTCTCCGGGTCTATCCGATAAGGATCAGTGGTTGTCCGCCTTGACCACCGGCAGTTCGTTGAACTGGTGGTGCGGGGGCGGCGAGGACAGGGTCCACTCCAGCGTGGTGGCGCCTTCGCCCCACGGGTTGGCCTCGGCCTTGCGGCGACGGATGGCGGATTCCAGCAGCAGCACCAGGAACACGCCGACGCCGATGATGGTGATCAGATAGCCGACCGACGAGACGTGGTTCCAGTAGGTGAAGGCTTCCGGATAGTCGACGTAGCGACGCGGCATGCCCTGCAGACCCAGGAAGTGCTGCGGGAAGAACACCAGGTTCACACCCACGAACATGATCCAGAAGTGCGCCTGAGCCAGGAACTCATTGTACTTCACCCCGAACATCTTCTCGTACCAGTAGTAGAAGGCCGCGAAGATCGAGAAGATGGCGCCCAGCGACAGCACATAGTGGAAGTGCGCCACGACGTAGTAGGTGTCGTGCAAGCTGTAGTCGATGCCGGCGTTCGACAGGACCACGCCGGTCACGCCGCCGACGGTGAACAGGAAGATGAAGCCCATCGCCCACAGCATGGGCGCCTTAAAGGTGATGGAGCCGCCCCACATGGTGGCGATCCAGCTGAAGATCTTCACGCCCGTGGGCACGGCGATGATCATGGTCGCGGCCACGAAGTAGGCGCGCAGGTTCACGCTCATGCCGACCGTGTACATGTGGTGCGCCCACACGATGAAGCCGATGAAGCCGATGGCGACCATGGCGTAGGCCATCGCGAGGTAGCCGAAGATCGGCTTCTTCGAGAAGGTCGAGACGATGTGCGAGATCATGCCGAAGCCCGGCAGGATCATGATGTACACTTCGGGGTGGCCGAAGAACCAGAACAGGTGCTGGTACATCACCGGGTCGCCGCCGCCGGCCGGATCGAAGAACGAGGTGCCGAAGTTACGGTCGGTCAGCAGCATGGTGATGGCGCCCGCCAGAACCGGCAGCGACAGCAGCAGCAGGAAGGCCGTGATCAGCACGCCCCAGGCGAACAGCGGCATGCGGTGCAGGGTCATGCCCGGCGCGCGCATGTTGAAGATGGTGGTGATGAAGTTGATCGCGCCCAGGATCGACGAGGCGCCCGCGACGTGCAGCGAGAAGATCGCCAGGTCGAACGACGGCCCCGTGTGGCCCATGGTCGACAGCGGCGGATAGGAGGTCCACCCCCCGCCAAAGCCGCGGCCCGGCCCGCCGTCGACGAACATCGACAGCACCAGCAGCACGAAGGCGAAGAAGATCAGCCAGAACGAGATGTTGTTCAGGCGCGGGAAGGCCATGTCCGGCGCCCCGATCATGATCGGGATGAAGTAGTTGCCGAAGCCGCCCATCGTCGCCGGCATGACGACGAAGAACACCATGATCAGGGCGTGGGCCGTGACCGTGACGTTGTAGCCGTGCTTGGACGCCTCGACGATCCCCAGTTGCTGGATGATCGTGCCTTCCTTGAACAGCTGGATGCCCGGCTCGGCCAGTTCCCAGCGGATCAGGCCCGACAGGGCGCCGCCGACAAGGCCGGTGAAGATGGCGAACACCAGGTACAGAATCCCGATGTCCTTGTGGTTGGTCGACAGGAACCAGCGGGTGAAGAAGCCCGGCTTATGGTCGTGTGAATCGTGAACAGCAGCGGTGGCCATGGGTCTGGGCTCTCGCGTCTCTCTTACTGAGCGGCCGGCGCGGCGGGCGCGGCGGCGGTTGCGGGGGCCGCGGGCGCTGCTGCGGGCGGGGCGGTCGGCGG
>DJDA01000076.1 GCA_002430835.1 Brevundimonas sp. UBA5936 | reverse complement strand
ACTCGCGCGCGGCCGCCTGGGCGCGGTTGTTCAGCGAGCCGAGCGGCGATTGCCGCGCGGGCAGCACCCCGCCGTGCTCGCCGTTCAGATAGACGTCGAAGGCGGCCGGATCGGGCGTGTCGATGGTGGCCGCCAGACCCGGCGGCGCGCGCCAGGCCTCGCCCGCGGCCAGCTGGCGCGCGAACAGGATGCGGCCGTCGCCCTGACGAATGACCAGGATGGCGGGCTTGCGCGCCTGCAGAATGACCTGAGAGGCCGTGGCCGAGGCGCCGTAGATGGCCCCGCGCGGGTTGAAGGCGGCCTGCACCGGCGGCGCGGGCGGCGGAACGGCGTTGGGGTCGTCCGGGTCGATCCCCGTCAGCTGCGCCTCCAGCCCCGGCGTGATGTACATGGCCGGCGTCGTCTGGTCCGGCGGCGCCGCCTTGGGGGCGCCGAGGTAGAGGGCGCGGTCCCGTTGATGATCGGCCTGCTCGGCCCAGTCCTTGGGCACGGCGACCAGGTCGGAGGGGTGCGGCGCCTCGATGCGGTTGATGCGCTGGAAGACGTTCCAGCCGATCACCACCGCCAGGAAGACGCCGATGACGCCCAGGATCTTGGGCGAGTTCTGGCGCATCTGCTGCAAGGCGGCGCCCGTCGGCGGCTGCAGCGGCACGGCCGCATCGGGATATTCCTGCTTGAATCGCTCGACCGCGTTCAACTCGTCCAGGCCCAGGGCGCCGGCGTAGGCGCGCACATAGCCCATGGAGAAGATCCGCGACGGCAGGACGGCGTACTCGCCCTGCTCCAGCGCGGTCAGGAAACGCGGATGCACCCGCGTCTTGGTCGACAGTTCGGCCATGGACAGGCCCGACGCCAGGCGCGCGGCGCGCAGAGAGGCGCCCAGGGAATCGTCCGAGGGCTCCTCAGGCGTCGCTTCGGGCGTCGCCTCCGGGGTCTGATCCAGCGTCGCGTCGGCGTCGAAGTCGAACGCGGCTTGCCGATCCTGGTCCATAGGGTCGGGGTTCCGTCACGTCAGGCGCCCGTGCGCCCGTCATCCCCGCTTAGACGAGGCGAGAAGCGCGGGCAACGCGGGAAAGCAGCCCCGCTTGTTCAGACTTCGACGTTGAGCTTGCGCGCCAGGGACTCGATCTCGCCGCGCACCGACCCCGCCGACGAACCCAGCAGGACGTTCATCCCCCGCCGCGCCGCGTTCAGATCGGCGGACAGGATCATGCGCTTGACCGGCCCCACCCCGCCCGCAGGCGCGGACAGGCGGTTGTAGCCCAGGGTGATCAGGGCGAAGGCTTCCAGCGGGCGCCCCGCCAGTTCGCCGCAGACCGAGACAGGCGTGGCGCTGTCGGCGCACTTCTGCTGGATTTCGGCCAGGGCGCGCAGGAAGGGCGGCGACAGGGGGTCATAGCGATCCGACACGCGCGGGTTCGTCCGGTCGGCGGCGAACATATACTGCAGCAGGTCGTTGGTGCCGATGGAGACGAAGTCGGTCAGCGGCAGCAGGGCGTCCAGGTGCCACAGCAGGCTGGGGCATTCGATCATGGCCCCGACACGCAGCAGGGACGGCAGGGGCCGCCCCCGGCGCCGCGCCCAGTCGCATTCGACATCGACCAGTTCGCGGGCGGCGCGGAACTCGTCCACCGTGGCGATCATGGGGAACATGACGCGCAGTTCGCGCCCGGCGGCGGCGCTGAGCAGGGCGCGCAACTGCATCCGCAGCAGGGCCGGGCGATCCAGACCCAGGCGGATGGCGCGGCGGCCCAGCGCCGGGTTCTCTTCGCGCTCATTGTCGAGATAGGGCAGCACCTTGTCGCCGCCGATGTCGAGCGTGCGGAAGGTGACGGGCCGGTCGCCCGCTGCATCCAGCACCAGCTTGTAAAGCGCCGCCTGGGCGTCCAGGCGCGGCAGCTCGTCCGAGACCATGAACTGGAACTCGGTGCGGAACAGGCCGATGCCCTCGGCGCCGGTGGCGTCCAGATTCTCCAGGTCCACCGCCAGGCCGGCGTTGGCCAGAAGCATGATGCGCTTGCCGTCCTTGGTGACGGCGGGGGTGTCGCGCAGCTGGTCGAACTCGGCACGGCGCTGCTCGCGCACCGCCATGCGGCTCTCGACCGCCGCCAGCATGTCGGGACGGGGCCGCAAGTAGGCCTCGCCCGTCTCGCCGTCGACGATGACCTGATCGCCCTCGGTCAGGCGATCGCGCAGGCCTTGCAGGCGGCCGACGCAGGGAATCTGCAAGGCGCGGGCGACGATGGCCGCGTGAGCGGCGGCCGAGCCTTCTTCCAGCAGCAGGCCGCGCAACTTGTGGCGCGGATACTCCAGCAGGTCCGCCGGTCCCAGGTTCTTGGCCACCAGGATGGCGTCGTCGGGCAGGTCGCGCTGGCCCGGATGATCGCCCGCCATCAGCCGCAGCAGGCGGTTGGCCAGATCCTCGAAGTCGTGCAGCCGCTCGCGGATATAGGGGTCGCGGGCGTTGGCGAAGCGGGCGCGGTGCTCGTTACGGACGCGGTCCACGGCGGCTTCGGCCGTCAGACCGGAACGCACCGCCTCTTCCAGCGACCGGTTCCAGCCCCGGTCGTCGGCGAACATGCGATAGGTCTCCAGCACCTCATAAGGGGTGCCGCCCAGCTTGCCCTGGCTGCCTTCCAGCAAGGCGTCGATGCTGGTGCGCAGACGCTCCAGCGCCTCCTTGAGCCGCGTCTCCTCGGCGGCGGGGTCGTCGGCCAGCAGTTGTTCAGGCGCGATCGGCGCCTCGTGCAGCACGGCCTGCCCGAACGACAGGCCCTCGGCGAACTTCTGCCCCTTCAGCCGCTCGGGGCGGTGGGGGGCGACCTCGACGTCGCGAAGCTCCTCCAGCGCCAGCAGCTCGCCCGAAGCCACCGTCTCGGCCAGGACCATGGCGATGGTCTGGATGTCCTCGACCTCTTCCTCGTCATAGCGACGGGCGGCGCGGTTCTGGACGACCAGGACGCCGATGGCCCGGCCGCCGCGCAGCAGGGGCGCGCCGAGAAAGGCGTGATAGGGATCTTCGCCCGTCTCCGGCCGATAGGAGAAGCTGGGGTGCGACTGGGCGTCCGACAGGCTGATCGGCGCGGCCGTGCGCGCCACCTCGCCGACCAGGCCCTCGCCGGGGCGCAGGCGGGTGTTGTGGACGGCCTCGGGGTTCAGCCCCTCGGTGGCGAACAGCTCCAGCTCGCCCGAGGCGCGCCGCAGATAGATGGAGCAGACCTCGGCCACCATGGAGCGGGCGATGATCCGCACCACCATGTTCAGCCGGTCCTGCGCAGGCGCGCCGCCCCCGGCCCCGGCCAGAGCCTCGCGGATCTGGCGCAGCAGAAGGCGGGGCCCCCTCGCCGTCACTGCCACGCCCTTGACCATGCCTGCTCCCGCCTTGCCGCCCCTGATCCGTTCCAGATAGGGCGGCGCTTCCGATATCCTAGTCTTCCGCGTCCAGACCGTAGGCCGCGTGCAACGCCCGAACCGCCAGCTCGGCGTAATCCGAGTCGATCAGAACGCTGATCTTGATCTCGGAGGTCGAGATGGCCTGGAACTTCACGCCCTTGTCAGCCAGGGCGCGGAACATGGTCTGGGCCACGCCCGCATGACTGCGCATGCCCACGCCGATCACCGAGACCTTGGCCACGTCGTCGTCGACCCGCAGCTCCTCGAAGCCGATCTCGGCCTTGGCGGCGGTCATCAGGTCGGCGGCGCGGCGCGCGTCGCGACGGCCGGTCGTGAAGGTCAGGTTGACCGCGCCTTCGGTGCGGGCCTGGCTCTGCACGATCATGTCGACGTTGACCTCGGCCTCGGCCAGGCGGGTGAAGACGTCGGCCGGAGCATCCGTCCGGTCCGACAGGCCAAGCAGCGTGATCCGGGCTTCGTCCCGGCTCATGGTCACGCCGGAAACGATGCGCTTTTCCACGATCTCATCCTCGTCGCAAATCAGGGTGCCGGCGTGTTGCGGCAGGTTTCCGTTTTCGTCCGGTTCGATAAAGCTGGACAGGACGCGCACCGGCACGCGCTTGTGCATGGCCAGCTCGACCGAGCGGGTCTGAAGCACCTTGGCGCCCAGCGACGCCATCTCCAGCATTTCTTCGTAGGACACCTTCTCCAGACGCCGGGCGCGGCTCTGGATGCGCGGGTCGGTCGTATAGACGCCGTCCACGTCGGTATAGATGTCGCAGGGCGCGCCCAGGGCCGCCGCCACCGCCACCGCCGAGGTGTCCGAACCGCCCCGGCCCAGGGTGGTGATGCGCCCGTCGCGGGTCACGCCCTGGAAGCCCGGCACGATGGCGATCTCGCCCGCGTCGAGCGCGGCCCCCAGCGCGTCGCCGGGCACCTCTTCGATGCGCGCGCGGCCGTGAGCGTCGTCGGTCAGGATCGGAATCTGCCAGCCCATCCAGCTGCGCGCCTTCAGGCCCATGTTGCGCAGGGTCAGGGCCAGCAGGCCCGACGTCACCTGCTCGCCCGAGGCGACCACCACGTCATATTCGTCGTCCGACAGGACGCCGTCGCCGTACAGGCCCGGCGCCGCGCCGCCCACGCCGTCGGTCCAGGCGACCAGCTCATTGGTCTTGCCCGCCATGGCCGAGACGACCACGGCCACCTTCTTGCCCCTGGCGGCTTCGGCGGCGACGATGCGCGCCGCGCGACGGATTCGTTCCAGGTCGGCCATGGAGGTGCCGCCGAACTTCATCACCAACCGGTTCGTGTCGGCCCGCGTCATCCTGGCGTCTGATCCCCTGCTTGCATGGCGGGCGAAGGCGGTCCATGCCTCTGCCCATGCCCGCTTCTAACGACAGCCTCGATCCACGCAAACCCCAAAGCGAAGAGGGTTTTTCACCCTTTGCTACCGATCGTGCCGAAGGGCCGAGCATCGACCCGGCCGACGTGGCGCGCTTTTCGGCCCAGGCGGCCGAGTGGTGGGATCCCAAAGGCCCCTTCGCCCCCCTGCATCGCTTCAATCCGGCGCGGCTGAAATTCGTGCGCGATCGGGCGGCCGAGCACTTTGATCGCGACGTGAAGGCGCGCGCCCCCTTCAGCGGCCTCAGCCTGATCGACATCGGCTGCGGCGGCGGCCTGATCGCCGAGCCGATGCGGCGCATGGGCTTTGAGGTCACGGCCATCGACGCCTCGTCCGAGAACATCGGCACCGCCCGCGCCCACGCCGATCAGGTCGGTCTGGACATCGCCTATCGCGCCGCCACCGTGGAGCAGATGGTCGAAGCGGGCGCCGGGCCGTTCGACGTGGTGCTGACGATGGAGGTCATCGAACACGTCGCCGATCCGGAAGCCTTCATCCGCGCCTGCTCGAAACTGATTAAGCCGGGCGGCCTGATGATCGTCGCCACCCTGAACCGCACGCTGAAGGGGCTGCTGCTGGGCAAGGTCGCGGCGGAATATGTGCTGCGCTGGGTGCCCGCGGGCACCCACGACTGGCGCCAGTTCCTCAAGCCCGACGAACTGCGCGCCATGCTGGACGGCGAGCCCCTGACCGTCACCGGCCCCTATGGCCTGGCTTACGACCCGCTGAACGACCGGTGGAGCGAGGGCGACGACGTGGGCATCAACTACATGATGATGGCGACCCGCGACGCATGATCGGCCCGCGCCGCATCGTCCTGACCGGCGGTCCGGGCTCGGGCAAGACGACGCTGCTGGAGGCGCTGGCGACGGCGGGCCATGCGACCTCGCCCGAGGCCGGGCGCGCCATCATCCGCCGCCAGCAGGCGATCGACGGCGAGGCCCTGCCGTGGAAGGACCGGGCCCTGTTCGCCGAGCTGATGCTGGATCGCGAGCTTGAGGCCCACGCCCGCATGGAAGGCGCCGACGGGCCCGTCTTCTTCGATCGCGGCGTCCCGGACGTAGTCGGTTATCTGACCCTGTGCGGCCTGCCGGTCCCGGCCCATATGGAGCGGGCGGCGCAGGACATCCGCTATGATAGGCGCGTCTTCATCGCCCCGGTCTGGCCCGAGATCTTCGGCAAGGACGCCGAGCGCAAGCAGGATCTGGACGAGGCCCGCCGCACCTTCGACGCCATGGCCGAGACCTATCCGCGTTTCGGCTATGAACTGATCGAACTGCCTAGGGCGCCCGTCGCCGAGCGCCTGGCCTTCGTGCTGAAGTCGCTTACAGCGACCTGACCATATAGCGGGCGTCGTCGCCGTAGCAGGCCAGCTTCTCGGCCATGCCCGGCGGGTTCTGGATCTCGAAGCCATTGCGCGACCAGAAGCTTGATGCGTCGTTGACCGCCACCAGGGCGACCGCCGGCCAGCCCGCCGCCTTGGCCTGTTCGGCCAGGCGCTCGACCACCGGCCGGGTGTGGCCGCCGCCGCGCGTGTCGGGGTGCAGGGCCAGGTCGTGCAGATAGACCACCTCGGCCTCGGCCGGGATGGCGTCGATCAGCACGTTCAGCGCCGGGGCGGCGTTCAGCACCCACGGATAGGCCACCAGATAGCCCATGACCGGCCCGTCCTCGGCGGCCAGCACGAAGCAGCCTTCGGGGTGCAGCTCCAGACGGTTGGCGAAGCAGGCCCGCTCTTCCGGATGATCGGGGAAGGACAGCTGGGCCACCGCGACCACGCCGTCGAGGTCGTCCGGCGTCATGGCCCGCCAGGTCAGAGTGGACAGCGGGCGTTCAGCTCCGCCCTGTTGAATCGCCATTGCACGCTCCGGTTCTCATCGTCGTCCGCCCCTTCGATCCGGGCGGTCAGCACATCCCCCGCGCGGTCATAGATGATGCGGTGCGGAAAGTCGTTGTCGGGATTGGCGAAAACCGCCCGCTGCGGGCCGCTGTCGATCAGGCGGAAGGGGGTGGCGGGCGCCCCGTCAGGCTGGGCGAAATAGGCTAGGCCGCCATCCTTCAGGGGGGCGATGCGGGCGCTCTCGAAGCCGCTGCGGCCATTGCGCACAGTCACCGAATGGCCGACGATCAGACCCGCGCGCGGATCGCTCCAGGTCTCGGACGCCTCGCGCCCGCCGGAACAGTCCAGCCAATAGCCCGCCAACCACGACAGGTCGGGCGCGGGCGTCGCGGGCAAGGCGGCCTGCCATAGGACGGCGGCCAGCAGGCTGGAAACGGACATGGGCTCTTCCCCTCCTCAAGGACGAAGGGAAGGTTACGCGGCCCTCACGGCGCGGGCTTGTAGGAATGCGACGCCAGCCGCCGCGCCAGCTCCATCTGTTCGCGCGCCCAGGCGGTGGCGGTGCAGCCCAGAAACCGACGGAAGTCGCGCGCCATCTGCGGCTGGTCGAAATAGCCGGCGGCCAGACCGGCCTCCAGCCAGGAGGCGGCGTCGGCGTCCTGGCCCATCGCGTGATCGAAGATGCGGCGGAAGCGGAAGACCGAGCGCAGGGTGCGCGGCGCCACGCCGACGCGATCGCGGAACCGGCGCTGCAGGGCGCGGCGTTCGGCCGAGTTCAAAAGCGGCCCCTCAAGATCGTTCTCAGCGGCGGCGACCTGGGCGCGGACGGCGAGGTCGATGCGCCAGTCGCCCGCCCGGCGCTGATCCTCCAGCCAGGCGCCGAGGGCGGCGGCCTGCCCC
>DJDA01000074.1 GCA_002430835.1 Brevundimonas sp. UBA5936 | reverse complement strand
AAATCCTACTCCCGCACCCAAGCTTACAAAGCCCCGACGGCCAACGCCCCGGGGCTTTCTGCTGTCTGGGCCTACACCGTGCACACCAGGCTCCCGAAGCGGGCCCGCTCCAATGCTCCGCCTCAAATGAAACGTCTGCGGCGCCCCTGGAGCCGTAATGCCGAAATCGGATGCCGAAGCAGTAATCTTCGAATAGCATCCGGATCAGCAGTTCCGGATCAATCGAAGGTCGGCCGATGGCGCTGTAGAACGGCGCCGAGTGCCTCCACAGTCCGTCGAGCTCCACGAACCGGTCATCGCACGCAGCAGGTGCCCCAGCCCCGCCGCCAGCGGCCGCAAGGGCTCTGGGAGGTTGACCGTCCCAGCGTTGAAAGCTCCATGACCTTGCGGAGGTTATTCACGGAGCTGGTCCGATGGCGTCCGCTACTTTCTTTCAAACCACGATCGCGCAGACTTGGTCGCCCGACGCCGCTGAGGCCGAGCTGTGAAGGCCGACGGGGGCGAGCGGTTAGCTAGCGGGGGGCGTCGCCAGACGTTGCTGTTGGCTGCGGCCCAGGCGCTCTATCTATCGTCAGTCTCTGTTGTCTTCACCTTCTCCGGTCTGGCGGGAGCCGAACTGGCGCCGACGCCGGGGCTCGCCACCTTGCCGTTGGCCTTGATCACGGTCGTGACGGCCGCCGCCGCCATTCCGACATCGCTGCTGATGGCCAGGGTCGGGCGCCGGCTTGGCTTTCAGGTCGGGGCGCTGATCGGAGCGACAGGATCAGGCGTGGCGGCCTGGGGCATGGCCGCGGGCGATTTCGCTCTGTTTTGTCTCGGCAATGCGCTGATGGGCGTTTTTCAAGCCTCGGCCATGTACTATCGCTTCGCCGCCGCCGATATGGTGGGGGCGGCTTTTCGTGCGAAGGCGGTGGCATGGGTGCTGGCAGGCGGCGTTGCGGCCGCGCTGGCCGGGCCCGAGATCGCTGCACGCACGCGTCACCTCGTGTCGGGGGCGGAGTATGCGGGGGCCTATGCCGCGTCAGCCTTGATCGCGTTGATTTCAATCGCATTGCTGGGGCTTTTGCGAGCTCCGCCGTCCGCAACGGAGAACGAGAAAAAGGGGCCTGCTCGAACCTTGGCGGCGATCATGCGTCAGCCGGTGTTCCTGATCGCGGTTCTGAACGCCGCAGCGGCCTATGTCGTGATGAGCTTTGTCATGACCGCCTCCCCGCTTGCGGTGGTGGCGGCGGGACATGGGGTGGACGCGGCGGCCGAGGTCACACGCTGGCATCTCATAGGCATGTTCGCGCCGTCCTTCATCACGGGAGGGCTGGCGACGCGTTACGGCGTGAGACGGATTCTGATGGCGGGACTCGTATTGTCGGCGATCAGTCTTGGCATCGCCCTGAGCGGACCGGGACTGCTGCTGTTCAAGGCCACCTTGCTGCTTCTGGGAGCCGGGTGGAATTTCCTCTACATCGGCGGCACCACCCTGTTGACGGAAGCCTATGCGCCGGCCGAGCGCGCCAAGACTCAGGCGGCTAATGAATTCATGGTCTTCGGCGCGACGGCGCTGGCGACCCTGGCCGCAGGGGCGGTGCAGGTCGGGCACGGTTGGGCGGTGGTCAATGTCGCCGCCGCGCCGATCTTGGCGGTTGCGGGGCTGGGGACGGCCTGGTTCGCATGGCGCCGACGAAAGACAAGCGCAGCCCTTGACGGCGTTCGGGCGCCGACACGGTCATGAAGGGCCTGCACGCAAGCTATCGACATATGGCGCTTTGGACGCTCCAGGGTTGGCTGGCGATGTTCTTCATCGCGGCGGGCTACGCCAAGCTCAGCCAGCCTATGGATATGCTGATCATTCTCTTGTCCTGGCCGGTCCACTTCGCGCCCCAGGCGGTGCGCCTGCTCGGCGTGGTGGAGGTGGTCTTGGCGGCGGCGGTCCTGTCGCCCCTGATCTCCTGGGCGTTCGGGCGTCCGTTGCTGGTTTTGGCGACGATGGCGATGCTGACGCTCGAGGCGATGATGTTCATCATTCACGCCATGAGTTTCGAGTGGAGCCATGCGTTGGTCAATCTGGCGCTGGGGCTCATGACCGCCATCGTCTTTGCTCAGCGCTCGCGTGAAAGGTCCGCCGGAGGGAAGCCGATCTAAGCCCGGGCAGACGAGGTGAGCGGGGGACGTTTCTTCAAAGCCGACGAGGCGCGCGACGGCGTGCCTCGTCGGTTTCGCCATGCGTCTGACACCGCCTGCAGACCTCTCTCGACGCCGCTTGAAACAGGCGTCCGAACGGCTTGACCTTACAAGGCTTGTAGCAAGCACCACCCGTTGATCGGCAGGCGACCGCCTCCGGCATGGGGCCGGTTAGCGGCCCTCCTCGGGATAGGAATTCATGCGAATATCCAAGAAGGCGGCGGTGGTCGTCACAGGCGGCCTGTTGGCTGGCGGCGGCCTGATCTACGCGGTGCAGCAGGTTCCAGCGGAAAGCGCGGTCGCCGCTTCTGCTGCGCCGGCGGCGCCTGTGGCCCAGGCCTTGGGCCGAGAGATCGCGCCGACGGTGGAGTTCACCGGCTATCTGGCGGCCCCTGAAACGGTCGAACTGCGTCCCAAGGCGGGCGGCACCATCCAAAGCGTGAGCGTCCCCGAAGGGGGGCTCGTGCGGCAGGGGCAGCTGTTGTTCCAACTTGACCCACGACCGCTTCAGGTTCTGCTGGATGCCGCAGAGGCTCAGGCGCGTCAGGCTGAGGTCCAACTGACGCAGGCGGAGGCGGATCTGGCGCGCGCCGAGCGTTTGGCGCCCAACGGGGCCATTTCCGCGCGTGCGCTTGAGACCGCTCAGTCCGCTCACCGTGAGCGACAGGCGCAGGTTCAGGCCGCCCATGCGGCGTCTGCGGCGGCGCGATTGAACCTGTCCTATGCGCGCGTGACGGCGCCCATCAGCGGGCGTGTGGATCGCATCGCCGTCACCAGGGGCAATGTGATCGCTGCGGGCGTGACGGTGTTGACGACTATCGTCTCCATCGATCCGCTTCAGGTCTATTTCGACATCGATGAGGCGGCCTATCTGGACTTCATCGCCAGGGCCCGCCCGGACGGAAATGGCCGCCCGGCGAACAGACTGCCCGTACGCATCGGTCTGATGAATGAAGAAGGCCATCCCCACGAAGGCGAGCTGGATTTCATCGGGGCTCAGGTGAATCGCGGCACCGGCACGGTGCGCGCTCGCGCCGTGATCGCCAACCCCGGCGGCCTGTTGGCGCCGGGTCTGTTCGCGCGCGTTCGGCTGGACACCGCGGCTCCACGCCAGGCTGTTCTCATTGATGATCAGGCGGTCGGCACGGACCAGGGACAGACCTATGTCCTGACGCTGGGGGCGGGCAACAAGGTCGAGTACCGTCCGGTCAAGCTCGGCGGAATGGCTGATGGCCTCCGTGTGGTCGAAAGCGGCCTGAAGGCGGGTGAGGTCATCATCCTGAAAGGCCTTGTGCGGCCGGGCATGCAGGTCACGCCCCAGCACACGACGATGCAGCCCCAACCGCAGCAGGCGCCCGCGGCCGCGGAGGCCGGGCGATGACCTTCCCCCGCTTCTTCATTGATCGCCCGATCTTTGCGGTCGTGTTGTCGGTCCTGATGCTGATTGCGGGCGGACTGGCGTTCCTGCGCCTGCCCCTAAGCGAGTATCCGGCCGTGACGCCGCCCATGATCCAGGTGACGGCCGCCTATCCAGGGGCCAGCCCCGATGTCGTCGCCGAGACGGTGGCGGCGCCTTTGGAGCAGGCCATCAACGGCGTCGAGAACATGCTCTACATGAGCTCGCAAGCGTCGAGCGACGGCCGGATGTCGATCAGCATCTCCTTTAAGCAGGGGACGGATCCGGACCTGGCGCAGATTCAGGTGCAGAACCGCGTAGCGCGAGCGTTGCCCAGACTGCCGCCCGAAGTGCAGCAGATGGGCGTGATCACCGACAAGACGTCGCCTGACGTGCTGATGGTGGTCCATATGCGCGCGACTGATGCGCGCTATTCCCCGCTTCATGTGTCGAACTATGCGGCGCTCAATGTTCGCGATGAACTGGCGCGGCTGCCGGGCGTGGCCAATGTTCTTATCAGCGGGGAAGGCGAATACGCCATGCGAGTGTGGCTGGAGCCGGCCAAACTCGCCGCATTGGACCTTACCGCCAGCGACGTCGTCGCCGCGATCCGCGAGCAGAACGTCCAGGTCGCTTCCGGCTCGGTGGGGCAACAGCCGGACGCTCGGTCGGCCTATCAGATTTCAGTCAATGCGCTGGGGCGACTGACGACGGTCGAACAGTTCGGCGACATCGTCGTCAAGGCCGGCCTCGAGGGGCAGGTCGTCAAGTTGAAGGATGTGGCGCGCATCGAACTGGGGGCTGACGCCTACACCATGCGCAGCTTCCTGAACGGGCGACCGGCGGTGGCCATGCAGATTCTGCAGAGCCCCGGCGCCAACGCCCTCGACGGCTCCAAGGCCGTCCGTGCGACCATGGAGCGGCTCAAGGCCGACTTCCCTGAAGGCCTGACGTACGAGATCGCCTACGATCCTACGATCTTCGTACGCGCTTCATTGAAGTCCGTGGCCGTGACCTTGCTTGAGGCCACTCTGCTGGTCGTCTTGGTGGTGGTGCTTTTCCTGCAGAGCTGGCGCGCGTCCATCATTCCTCTGGTGGCTGTGCCGATCTCCTTGGTGGGAACGCTGGCCGTTATGCATCTTTTCGGCTTCTCGCTGAACACCCTCTCCCTATTCGGCCTCGTGCTGTCGATCGGCATTGTCGTCGACGACGCCATCGTGGTGGTGGAGAACGTCGAGCGTCACCTTGGTCTGGGCAAGTCGCCCAAGACGGCTGCGCGCGCGGCGATGGACGAGGTGACGGGGCCGATCCTGGCGATCACCGCCGTGTTGTCGGCGGTTTTCGTGCCCTCGGCCTTCTTGTCAGGCCTTCAGGGCGAGTTCTATCGCCAGTTCGCTCTGACGATCGCCATTTCCACGATCCTGTCGGCGATTAACTCTCTGACGCTGTCGCCGGCGCTGGCGGCTGTTTTGCTGCGTCCTCATCATGGCGAGACGCGGCGCGACTGGCTGACGCGGTTGATCGACCGCGTCTTTGGTCGTTTCTTCTTGCACTTCAATCGGTTTTTCGACCGCTCATCGGAGCGTTATGTGGGCTCCGTGCGTCGGGCGATCCGCTTCAGCAGCGTGGTGGGCCTGCTCTACCTTGGCTTCCTCGGCCTGACCTGGCTGGGCTTCCATCAGACCCCTGCGGGTTTCATGCCGATGCAGGACAAATACTACCTGGTGGGCGTCGCCCAATTGCCGACCGGCGCCTCGCTCGATCGCACGGAGAGCGTGGTCAAGCAGATGTCGGATATCGCCATGGCGGAGCCCGGCGTCGAAAGCGTGGTGGCCTTCCCCGGCCTGTCGCCCAACGGCGGGGTCAATCTGCCCAATGCCGCATTGATGTTCATCATGCTGGATGACTTTGGCGAGCGGACGTCGGCCGACCTCTCGGCGAACGCCATCGCTGATCGGCTGATGGGGCGGTTCAGCCAGATTCCAGACGGTTTCGTCGGCGTGTTTCCACCGCCGCCGGTGCCGGGTCTGGGCGCCTTTGGCGGCTTCAAGCTGCAGATCGAGGATCGCGCGGGCTTGGGTTATGAGGCCCTCGCCCAGGTACAGGCGCAGGTCATGGCCAAGGCGATGCAGGCGCCGGAGTTGGTCGGCATGCTGGCCAGCTTCCAGAATAACGCCCCGCAAGTTCAGGTTGATGTCGATCGCGTAAAGGCGAAGGCCCACGGCGTGGCGCTGTCCGCTGTCTTTGAAGCGATGCAGATCAATCTGGGCTCGATGTATGTGAATGATTTCAATCGATTTGGGCGGACCTATCGGGTCATGGTCCAGGCGGATGCGCCGTTCCGCCAACAGGTCGAAGACATCGGTCAGTTGAAAGTGCGCAACGCCGCTGGAGAGATGATTCCGCTTTCCGCCCTGGTCAATGTGACGCGCACTTCAGGCCCTGATCGGGTGATGCACTACAACGGCTATCCCTCGGCGGACATCAGCGGCGGTCCGGCGTCGGGATACTCGTCCGGCCAGGCTACTGCGGCTATCGAACGGATCCTGGAGGAGACCCTGCCGCCGGGCATGATCTATGAGTGGACAGACCTGACGTTCCAGGAGAAGCAGGGCGGGAATACAGCGCTGCTCGTCTTCCCCTTGGCGGTCCTGCTGGCCTTCCTCATTCTGGCCGCTCAATACAATAGCTGGTCCTTGCCTTTTGCGGTCTTGCTGATCGCGCCGCTGGCCCTGCTCTCCGCGATCGTAGGGGTCTGGGTTTCCGGCGGCGACAACAACATCTTCACTCAGATCGGCTTTGTCGTCCTGGTCGGTCTGGCGGCCAAGAATGCGATCCTGATCGTGGAGTTCGCACGCGCCAGGGAAGAAGACGGCGTCGATCCGCTCAACGCCGTGCTGGAAGCGGCGCGCCTTCGTCTACGGCCCATCCTGATGACGTCGCTCGCCTTCATCGCGGGGGTCGTTCCCCTGGTGTTGGCGTCCGGCGCCGGGGCCGAGATGCGCCAGGCCATGGGCGTCGCTGTCTTTGCAGGCATGATCGGGGTGACGTTGTTCGGCCTGATCCTGACACCTGTTTTCTACGTCGCCGTTCGCCGTTTCGCCCTGAGAGGCAAGCCAAGGCCGAAGGCGACGGCGCCGACGATCTCGGACTGAGATTCGTCCCTTCCTACGCCCCATCCGTCGCCGAGTTCACGGCGGATGGGGCGATCCCAGCCTTATTTTCAGAGGATCGCCATGTTTGCTGTTCTTCCGTCCGCTCCGCTGCGAAGCCGAGCACGCTTTCGTACCCCGAGGTTGTTTCATGGCGCCGCCCTGGCGGGTATCGCCCTCCTCGGGGGATGCGCCTTTTCGCCCGCCTATCAGCGTCCCGCCCCGCCTGTTGAAAGCGCCTTTCCAACCGAAGGCGTCTACGCCCAGGCCCAGCCGGCGTCTTCTGGCGCAACCGTGGCGGACATCGGTTGGCGAGAGTTCTTTCGGGATCCGATCCTGCATGACCTGATCGAGGATGCGCTCCAGAACAATCGAGACATACGTATCGCCGCGCTGAACGTAGAGGCGGCGCGCGCGACCTATCGCATTCAACGCGCCGAGTTGGCGCCGCAACTGGACGGCGTCGCGTCGTCCGCCTCTCAACGCACGCCGGGGCCTTTGACTGCGTCCGGAACGTCAGAAATTGCGCGCGCTCACCAGATGTCGGCGACGGTTTCCGCTTGGGAGCTTGATCTATGGGGCCGGATCCGCAGCCTGAATGATCAGGCCCTCGCGTCTTATCTGGCGCAGGAAGAAACGCGCACCTCGGCTGAGCTTGCCCTCATCGCCGAGACGGCCAACGCCTATCTGACCTTCCGCGCCGATCAGGCCTTGTTGAGATTGGCGGACGAAACAGTCGAGACCCGGCGAAAGTCCCACGCCCTCATGAGCGAACGTGTCGCCGCCGGCGAGGCCAGCCTGATCGAGGTGCGCCAGGCCGAGGCCGAGTTGCGCGGGGCGGAAGCGGAGCGTGAAGCTTATGCGCGGCAGGTCGCGCGCGATCGGAACGCCCTTGCGCTGTTGGCCGGCGGTCCGCTTACGCCGGAGCAGAATGCGGCGCTCGATCTGGACGCAGGGGTCTCGGATGACTGGGCCATCGCCGACTTGCCGCCGGGGTTGCCGTCGGAGTTGCTGCTGCGACGTCCGGACGTGCGCGCGGCGGAGCAGGCGCTGATGGCGGCGAACGCCCACATCGGAGCGGCGAGGGCGGCCTTCTTCCCTACGGTCAGCCTGACAGGGTCGATAGGCACGGCCAGCAATGATCTCGATGATCTCTTTTCGTCAGGCGCGCGGGCTTGGAGCTTCACGCCTCAGATCACGGCGCCTATTTTCCGCGGCGGGGCTCTCCGAGCCAATCTCGAACGCGCGCGTCTGATGGAGCAGATAGAGGTCGCCCGCTATGAGCGGACGATCCAGGCGGCGTTCCGCGATGTCGCGGACGGTCTCGCGGGACAGGCGACCCTGAACGACCAGATCCGCGCGGAGGGGCTGCGCGTCGCGGCCAGCGAAACGGCCTATCGCATGGCCGAGCAGCGCTATCGTGAGGGCGAGGACAGCTATCTCTTCGTTCTTGAAACCCAAAGAACGCTCTATGGCGCGCAGCAGGCCCTGATCCGTGCGCGCCTGACGCGGCAGAGCAATCTGACGAACCTGTACAAGGCGCTGGGCGGAGGCTGGGTCGAACACGCCGCATGAATGAAGGAGGCGCGCCGTAGTGCGGCGCGCCTCCCGGCCGACTGGATGGCGAAGGCTGCGCAGCTAGGCTCCGCGCTTGACCAGCCAGGCCTTCATCATCGCGATCTCAGACTCCTGGGCGGAGATTACAGCGCGGGCCAGCGCGTTCACCTCGGGATCGGAGCCATGCTCGAGAACCACCTTGGCCATGTCGATGGCGCCCTGGTGGTGGGGGATCATGCCGCGCATGAAGTCCGTGTCTGCGTCGCCGGTGAACATGATCGTCATGTCGGTGTGCATTCGGCTGTTCGCCGCCAGATAGGCGGCGATCACCGGGTCGTTCTGGGCGGCGCTCTGTCCTGGCGCGTGGTCGGAATGGTCCATGACATAATCTCCTGCTGAGGATCGAGCAGGCCAGGAAGCCGCTTCCAACGCTTGTCAGGTCAAGCGTCTAGGGACGCGCCACGGCGCCGCGGCGGGGCAGTATGGAACGATCCTCGCCCGCTTTGCCCTTCTCGAGGCTTTGCAGGATAGGGCAGTGCGGCCGGTGGTCGCCATGACAGGCATTGACCAGCATGGTGAGAGAATGGGCCATCTCCTTCAGGTCTTTGATTTTCTTCTGAAGACCGTTGATGTGACCTTGAGCCATCTGTTTGACCTCGGCGCTCTGCCGGCTCTCGTTGCGCCAGAGACTCAGCAGGTCGCCGATCTCGGCGACCGAGAAGCCCAGGTCGCGGGCGCGTCGGATGAAGCGCAGCATATGCACGTCATCGTCCGAATAGTCGCGATAGCCAGACGGTCTTCGATCAACGGCGGGGATGAGGCCGATTTGCTCATAGTAGCGGATCATCTTGGCCGACACGCCGGATTCTCTCGAAGTCTTGCCAATGTTCATGGATTTCCTCCCAGGAAGGTAGGCGGCCGACGTGGCGTCGGCCGCCGTGGTGTTGTCAGTGAGGGGCCTTGAACGCGCGCAGCCGCAGCGCATTACCCAGGACGAAGACGCTCGAAAGGGCCATGGCGCCTGCGGCGAACACGGGCGAGAGCAACACGCCGTAGGCTGGGTAGAGCAGACCCGCCGCGACCGGGATCAAGGCTGTGTTGTAGGCGAAGGCCCAGAACAGATTCTGCCGGATGTTGCCGATCGTCGCCTTGGACAGGGCGATGGCGTTTGGCACGCCCTGGAGACTGCCGGACATGAGGACCACGTCGGCCGCTTCGATGGCGATGTCGGTGCCGGTACCGATGGCGAGGCCCACATCGGCCTCGGCCAGGGCCGGGGCGTCGTTGATGCCGTCGCCGACGAAGGCGACCTTGCCGTGCTTGGATCGCAAGCGGCGGACCGCATCGACCTTGCCGTCCGGCAGAACCTCGGCCACCACCTCGTCAATGCCCAGGCGGGCGGCGATGGCTCCGGCCGTGCGGGCGTTATCGCCCGTGATCATCGCCACCTTGAGGCCAAGCGCGTGCAGAGCCTTGATCGCGGCGGGCGTCGCCGACTTGATCGGATCCGCCACGGCGATGATGGCGGCCAGCCGTCCGTCGATCGCGGCGTAGAGGGGCGACTTGCCTTCATCTCCCAACCGTTCGGAGACGGCGGCAAAGGCCGTCACATCATGGCCCAGTTCGATCATGTAGCGGTCCGCGCCAATCTCCACGCGGACGCCTTCGGCCATGGCCTTAACGCCGAAACCTGTGACGGATTCGAAGTCCGTCACCATCGGCAGGGACAGGCCTTCAGCCTTGGCTGCTTCCACGATGGCGCTGGCGATCGGGTGTTCCGAACGCGTTTCGACGGCGGCGACGAGGCTCAGCACCTGAGCCCGATCGAAGCCGGAGGCGAGTTCCAGATCGGTCAACGACGGCTTGCCTTCGGTCAGGGTGCCGGTCTTGTCGAGGGCCACGACCTTGGCGTCTTTCAGGAGTTGCAGCGCCTCGCCCTTACGGAACAGGACGCCCAGTTCGGCGCCTCGGCCGGTGCCCACCATGATGGAGGTCGGCGTCGCCAGGCCCATGGCGCACGGGCAGGCGATGATCAGAACGGCGACGGCGTTGACCAGGGCGAAGGTCAGGGCGGGCGAGGGGCCGAACGAGAGCCAGGCGGCGAAAGTCAGCGCTGCGACGACGAAGACCGCCGGCACGAACCACATGGTGACCCGGTCAACTAGGGCCTGGATCGGCAGCTTGGAGCCCTGCGCTTCCTCGACCATGCGGATGATCTGCGACAGCACGGTGTCGCCGCCGACCGCTGTGGCGCGATAGGCGATGGCGCCCTTCTGGTTGACGGTGCCGCCGACGACCTCGCTGCCCGGCGACTTGGAGACCGGGATCGGTTCGCCGGTGATCATCGATTCATCAATGTAGCTGGAGCCTTCGATCACCTCGCCGTCGACGGGCAGACGCTCGCCGGGGCGAACCTCGATGACGTCGCCAGCGGCGACCGAGGCGATCGGCAGATCGACGGTCTCGCCATCGCGGCGGACGCGCGCGGTCTTGGCCTGAAGGCCGGCCAGGCGCTTGATCGCTTCCGACGTTCGGCCCTTGGCGCGCGCTTCAAGCAAGCGCCCCAACAGGATCAGGGTGACGATGACGGCGGCGGCCTCGAAATAGACGTTGACCGTTCCAGGGGGAAGGATGCGAGGCGCGAAGGTCGCGACCAGCGAATAGCCGTAGGCCGCCAGCGAGCCGACCGCCACCAGGGAGTTCATGTCCGGCGTCAAGCGCCAGAGCGCCGGAAGGCCCTTCTTGTAGAAACGTATGCCCGGAATGAAGAGGACAAGCGTCGTCAGGATGAACTGGATGTACCAGTTCATCTGCATCCCGATCGTGGATTCGATCAGCCCATGAACGCCGGGGATCAGGTGGGATCCCATCTCCAGCAGAAAGACCGGCAGGGTGAGCGCCGCAGCAATGGAGAAGTCCCGCGTCAGTTCACGGCGCTCGGCTTCCTTCTTTTCAGCCCGTTCGTCATTCTCGTCTGCGCCGCCGGAGGACGTTTCGATCAGCTTCGCCTCATAACCGGCGTCCTTGACGGCGGCGATCAGGGCGGAAGATTCGGCGCTCCCCTGGATCGAGGCGCGCTCGGTCGCCAGGTTGACGGCGGCTTTCGTCACGCCAGGAACGCCCGCCAAGGCGCGCTCGATGCGTCCCACGCAGGAGGCGCAGGTCATGCCTTCGATCGACAGCTCCGTGACGCCGGAGCTGCTGGTGGGAACGGTGTAGCCTGCGCTTTCGACGGCGGCGACCAACCGGCTGCGGTCGACAGGCGAGTTCGTCGTGATGCTGGCGCGTTCTGTCGCCAGATTGACCGAGACGGTCGTCACGCCGGGGACGGCCTGCAAGGCGCGCTCGATGCGTCCGACGCAGGAGGCGCAGGTCATGCCCTCGATCGGCAGGGTCGTCGCTCCCACGAGGTCTATTGTTCGAACAGGGGCGTTCATGGCCGCTTCCTTTCTCGTTTCGAGTTCAAGTTGCGGTCAGGCTGAGGCTTCCAGCCATAGGAAGGTCAATGTTGTTTTTCTCCGGCGGGGTCTGTTGACCCTGCCAGGGTTGGAGACCCCACTTCGGAGGACATGAGACCCAAACCAAGGAGGAATCTCATGGAACTCAAAATCGAGAGCATGACTTGCGGCGGTTGCGCCAAGTCGGTGACGCGGGCCATTCATTCGGTCGATCCGCAGGCCGATGTCGCGGCGGATTCGGTCGCTCGCACCGTCAAGATCCAGACGACGGCGGCGGTTGACGCCATCCAGAGCGTGCTTGAGGAGGCGGGCTATCCGGCGACCGTGATCTAGGTCGCCTCAAGTCATTCCGCGTAAACTGACATCGCCGGGCTGCCGCTTTTGCAGCCCGGCTTTTCGCATCAACGCGCGGGGTTTCAGCTCAGGCTCATTCGGCCACGGCTGATTGGCTTGGGGTGAAGAAGACATCGGCGTGCATGTCGTCGCGGTGCAGGCCGGCGGCGAAGGCGGCCGCCATCGCGGCGTCGACCATGGACGGCGGACCCGCGACATAGGCCGTCCATCCCTTGAGGTCGGACAGGTCTTGCGCCACCGCCTGGGTCACCAGGCCAGAGCGATAGGCCGCCGCTGGACTGTCGGACAGCACGGGCGTGAAGGCGAGGCTCGGACGGCTCCGTGCGAGAGTCTGGAAATGTTCGATCCGATAGAGGTCGCGCTCGGCGCGGGCGCCGAAGTAGACGTGAATCGGCTGCTTCATTCCCTGGGCGAGAGCCGTTTCCACGATCGACTGGATCGGCGCCAGGCCAGACCCGCCGGCGATGCACAGGATGGGCCCTGGATGGTGTTGGCGCAGGAAGGAGGAACCCAGCGGCAGGTCCAAACGGGCCTTGTCGCCGACCCTCAAGGCTTCGTGAATATGGCCTGAGGTCATGCCTCCCGGCACGCGCCGGATATGAAACTCCAAACTGTCCTGCCCTGGCGTATTGGCCATTGAGTAGTTGCGGCCGGGCGCGCCCTCGAAGCGGACGTGAGCGTATTGTCCGGCTTCGAAGAACAGCGGCCCTCTTGCGTCGAGCGAGATTCGAACCCGCTTGATGTCGTGGGTCAGGTCGTTCAGTTCGGTGACGGTTCCGCTTACGTCATACGCAGGCTCTACGGCGGCGGCGTCGCCCAGCCAGGCCACGGCCGCTTCGGTGCGGGGCAGGGTCCGGCAGGCCAGGATCAACCCGTCGGCTTTTTCGTCATCGGACAGGGCGAACCGGGTGTGAGGAAGCAATTCGACATCGCCTTCGATCAGCCGCGACTTGCAGGCGCCGCAGCGGCCCGACCGGCACCCGTGAGGGTAGGCGACGCCCGCAGCGATCGCAGCCTCGAGAAGGGTCTGACCTTCCGTGACCTCCACCGTCGTCCTGGCCTGGCGGATATGAACGCGCATGACGCTCATCCGTCCTGTCGGACTTGCGTGAGTCCGAGCGCCTGCATCAGGCCCGGCTTCTGGCTTTGGAACGTTCCGTAGAAGATCGCGTCGCCGACGATGCTGATCGGCGCCACCCGCACCCCGGTTCGCGCCTTGGCCTCATCGGCGATCCGCGGGTCGGTCAGATCGCGCTCTTCGTATTCGACGCCCTGTTCTGCAAGCCACCGTTTGAGGGCGTGGCAGTCCGGGCAGGTGGGGGTGGTGTAAATCAAAACGGGGGTGCTGGCGGTCATCATCAAGCCTTCGAGGTGTCGGTAGGTCCAGCGTGCGACTTCCAGCGCTGACAAGGTCAAGCCGCGAAGATCGTGGGGGACTTCAGGCTGAGGGCGGCGCGAATAATCGCATCAGTCAGCGTCATTATTCGTGTGGGCTGACTGAACCTTCAGTTCGGTTCTGTGGGCGTGTTCCAGCGCCAGAAGCGCACGTTTTCTGCGCAGGCCCCCGCTGTACCCCGTCATCTGTCCATTGACGGCAAGGACGCGATGGCAGGGGACGATGATCGACAGCGGGTTGAGCGCATTGGCTCGCCCGATGGCCCGTGCGGAGGTCGGCGGCTCCATGCGTCGAGCGAGTTCGCCATAGGATAGAACCGAGCCATAGTACGTTTCGCGTAAGCTCCGCCAGGCCCGCTGCAAGAAGGGGCTGCCCTGCGGAGCCAGTTCGAGATCGAAGCGACGCCGCCGCCCATCGAAATATTCCGTCAGTTGAAGCGCCACATGCGTGACCGCTTCGGGAGAGGCGTCGCCGGAAATGAGTCTATTGGCGTCCTCCCTGTAACTGTCGTCTTCGAAATCCAGACGAACGAGGGCGCCTGTCGAATCCACGATGGCGGACATTCGCCCAAGCGGGGTGTCGATCCAGCTCCACCGTGCGTTCATCTGACGACGCCGACGGTGAGGCCGGCAGGATTTGAAACGGGGCTTGTCGTGATGACACATAGATTCGCGGCTCGCACCGGCATGGCGGTGCTGGGATTGTTCGTCACCATGATGAAAAGCGAGGCGGCGGTGCGTCGTGAGACGGGAAGAGCGGCAGCACTTCCTCGGCCAACTCCTGGATGATTTCGGCCGGCGGTCGTGCGGCGTACTGCACGCCGAGCGCAGCGTGGTTGACGCCGGCGTCCCGCCACTCGCCCAGCAGGTCGATCAGGCCCTTTCGCCCTGTACGCAGGACAAAGCCGCCTTGCAGGGGCGTGCGCGGAAAGTCGGGATCCTCGACCAGATCAAGCCATTCGTTGGTCATGTGGGGCCGGAAGCTGCCGTCAGGAATCCCCATGCGCCAGGCCGCGATCTTTCCGGCCAATTGTCGTGGACCTTCCGGCGTATGGGTCGCCTGAGGATAGGTCAGCCAGCCGTCAGCATACTGGCTGATCCACGATAGCTCCTGGCGGCTGGATCCGGTGACTATCAAGGGAATGCGTTCGGCGGCGGGCTTGGGCAGGAGATCGGCGCCGCCGGCCATGACGCCTAGGGAGGATTGGATCGACGGGCGCGTTTCGGCGGTCAGCCGTCGAAAAACTGAAACGGTCTCGGCGAACCGTTCGCCCCGCGCGTCGCGATCCAGGCCGTAGGCGGGAAATTCGACCGGACGGTCGCCTGAGGCGATGCCCAGCACGAGGCGGCCGCCGGACAATTGGTCGATGGTTGCGGCGGCTTTGGCGAGGTCGATGGGGTGCCGCAAGCTGAAGACGGCGCTGCCTGTAGCCAGGGCGATCCGCTGCGTCTTGGCGGCCAGATAGGCCAGATAGGTGAAGGGGTCGAACACCTGTCCGGCGTCACCGAATCCAGGGTCGTATAGAGGCACGTCACGCACCCAGGCGGCGGCGAATCCGAGCCGGTCGATCTGGGAGACCAGGTCAGCCTGACCTTCGAGTACGCGCATGTCGCCCTGGTAGAAGCGCAACGGCAGGAAGACGCCGATCGTCAGCTGGTTCGATGCGAACATACGCCGATAGCCGGGATGGCCTGCGAAGGCGTCGATAGACGAGCCGAGGGGCGCAGGCATGTCGCCCGCGAGGTTGAAACTCATCAGAAGAAATCCTTGAGAGGGCGGGCTTAGGGGGCGGTGGCGATTTCAGGCAAGGCGACGCCGCGCTGAACGGCCGGTCGGGCGGCGACCTGCCGATGCCAGCGGGTCAGGTGCGCGTGATGAGAGAAGTCGATGTCGCTGACGCCGGCGATGTGCGTCCAGCCGAAGGTGGCGATGTCGGCGATCGAATACTCGCCGCCAGCCAGCCACTGGTGATCGGCCAGCCGGCCGTCAAGCGTCGCGAAAGCGGCCTCTGTGAGCTGTCGATAACGGGCGATCGCGGCGGGGATGGGCTCGGGTGCGAACATCTCGAAATGCACGCGCTGGCCTATGATGGGACTGGTGCTGGAGGCGTGGAAGATCAGCCATTGGATCGCTTCCCAGCGCGCCTTGAAATCCGTCGGCAGCAGTCGCCCGCTCTTCTCTGCGAGATAGAGGAGGATGGCGGCGGACTCGAACAGGACAACACCGGTCTCGTCGTCGGTGATGACGGGGATGCGCCCGTGGGGGTTGAGCGCAAGAAAGTCCGGTGTCCGGTGGTCGCCGTCATCGATCTTCACATGGTGAAGACGGTAGGGGAGGCCCAATTCCTCCAGAGCGATGGTGGCTTTGTAGCCGTTCGGCGAAGCTGTGGTGTAGAGGGCGATCATCGGGCTTGCCGCCCGTCATGCGATTGAGACATCCGATTCCTCACCTAAAAGACCGGAGCTTGACTAAACTCCTGATTGATCGTTTCAGGCGGGCATATTCTCGATTTGACCTAGCAGAAGGAAACGATGCCTTCTGCATTCAGAGTGTAGATTGTCTAAATTATGGGCCGTGTTCTCCCTCTCCTGGCCCTTCGGGCCTTTGTCGAAACGGGTCGTCAGGGAAGCCTCAAGGCTGCGGCCGAAGCGATGGGGGTGACCTCGGGCGCCATAAGTCAGCAGATCCGGTTGCTGGAGCAACGCGTCGGCACGGCGCTGTTTACGCGCACACGGTACGGCGTCCGCCTGACCGAGGCCGGGTTGCGAGTCCACCCGGAACTTGTCCGAGCCTTCGATCAGATCGAGCGCAGCCTGGACAATCTGGAAGCCGCCGCCGATCGCAAGACGGTGACGGTCAGCACCGTGCCTTCTTTCGCCGCCTCGTGGTTGGCTCCCCGATTGGGGCGATTCACTGATGCGCACCCGGATGTCGAGGTGCGCGTCGAAGCATCGGGCAAGCTGGTCGATCTGCGACGCGACCGGATCGACGTGGCGATACGTCATGGTCTGGGCGACTATCCAGGCTTTGAAATCCGCCACCTGATGACGCCGGTCTTTTTGCCGGTCGCCAGTCCGAATTTGTTGCAGGCGGGTCCACCGATCGAGGCGCCGGAGGATTGCCTGAACTATCCTCTGCTTCAGGATTCGGATCGTGCGGACTGGCGCCTTTGGCTGAAAGCCCATGACGTCGCAGACGACCCTCGAGCCGAAAGAGGCTCGTCGTTCGACGACGATTTCACGTTGATCCGGGCCGCCATTTCGGGACAGGGGCTGGCCCTGGTTCGCGACATCTACGCTGCCGAGGAGATTGCGTCCGGACGACTAGCCCTAGCCTTGGATTGCATCTGGCCGTCACGGTTCGCCTATTACAGCTTGACGCTGGGCGCAGGGCTTCGTCCCGAGGTGGAGGCCTTCGTCGCTTGGCTGGATGAGGAAGCGCGAGGAAGCCCCCTTCTGAAGGGGGGCTATGCTTTGAGATGCTGCAGCCTGTCCAGCGGAGCGGCCATAATGAGTTCTGAGCAAGGCTAAGGCCTGGCCCCCTTGGTTTTCATCGTTCCAGCAGATCTTTGATTGAGCGTTCAATGGCGGCTGTATCCGCCTCGTTGAGGCTTTTGCCGGCGACGTGGCCCCAGTCCGTTTCCAGCACGCGAAGCTCGGCGCCGGGAATGCGTCTGGCTTCTTCTGCAACGTCCGCGACCGGGAAGTAGAGATCGCTGGAGGCGGGCATGACGATGGTGGCCACCCGCCTGATACACCGCACCACGCGAAGCGTCGCCCTGACGGAAGAGGGGCGGCTCTTCTATGATCACGCCGTCAGGATTCTTTGCGAGGTCGAGGACGCCGAGGCGGCGCTGGCCCACCGACATCAAGCCCCCAAGGGCAGGTTGCGACTTGATGCGCCGATCGCTCTGGGGCGCAGTCACATCCTGCCGTCTCTCTATCGATTTCTGGCGAAATGGCCCGAACTCGAGGCCGATGTGACCCGGTCGGATGATTACCGGGATTTGGCGGCGGACGGCGTTGACCTGGCCATTCGTGTCGGCGGGCCGACGGACAGCGGCTTGATCCGGCGCGTGCTCGCCCCACACCACTTCATCACCTGCGCGGCGCCGGCCTATCTGGAGGCCAGGGGGCAGCCCGCCGCCATCGACGATCTTCAGCATCACGATAAGGTGGTCTTCACGGTCTGCGGCGGCGTTACGCCCTGGCGCTTCAAGGTGAATGGCGAGGATCGAGAGGTCTGCGTCAACGGATCCCTGCGGCTCAACAACAGCGAAGCCGTGCGCGACGCCGCCCTGGCCGGGCTGGGACTCGTACAATTGGGCGCCTTTCTGGTCAGCGAAGACATCCGCGAGGGACGTCTGAAGCCGATCCTGATAGACTACCGTCGTGAAGAAGCGCCGGTCAGCGCCGTCTATCCCACTCGTCGGCATCTCTCGCCCAAGGTGCGGATGTTCATCGACCACATCCGTGCCGAATGGTCGGCAAAGGCCCCTTGGACTTGAATGTAAATAGAGGCTGGCGATGCGCTACCTAGTCAATCCTGCGTAGACGCCCGGACAAGGCTCCGTCCTTGAGTGTGTACTTCTGGACCTTGCCGGACGGCGTCAGAGGCATGGCCTCGACGACGAACCAGTTCGAGGGGGTCTTCTGCGGCGAGAGCAGCTTGCGGCAGTGTGCTTTGAGATCGGCGGCATCGATTTGGGCCGTATCGGGGTGGAGGCGGATGGCGGCGGCGGCGATCTCGCCCCAATGATCGTCCGGCAGGCCGAAGACCGCCGCTTCGGCCACGGCCGGATGGCGCGTCAGGGCGGCCTCGATTTCGGCAGGATAGAGGTTCTCGCCTCCACGGATGATCATGTCGCTGAGCCGGCCGGTGATGCGGAGATAGCCGCGCGAATCCAGGTGGCCAATATCGCCGGTTCGCAACCAGCCGTCGGCCAGGATGGTGCGCGCCGTGGCGTCGTCCTGCCCCACATAGCCCAGCATCAGTTGATAGCCGCGCGCCTGAACCTCTCCGTCATGGCCGATGGGCGCTACGTCGCCGGTCTGGGGGTCGATGATCCGCACCTCGACCTGGGGCAGGGGACGGCCCGAGGTTTCGGTGCGATCCGCCGCACTGTCATCGGGGCTGCTGGCGGTCAGGCTGGGACTCAGCTCCGTTTGGCCGAACAGGCTGGTCAGGGGGCAGCCGAAGGCGGCTTCCACCCGTTCGTGAAGCTTGGGAGGAACCGGCGAGCCGCCCGAGACCATGACCCGCAGGGATGAGAGGTCGCTGCGGCCTTCGGGCAGAGCTTCGAGCAAGGCCACCAGCATGGTCGGAACGCCGCCGACGACCGTGGCGCGTTCGCGCTCTATTGCGGACAGCATCAGCCTGGGTTCGAACAGGCAGGGCAGGACCAGGGTCGACAGGCGGGTGGCGCATCCCAGGACGCAAAGGCCCGACCCGGCGGTATGAAAGAGCGGAAGCGGCGAGACCCATATCTCGTTGAGGTGCCCCGATCGGTCGACCAGGAAGGCGGCGTTGGTCACCATGCCGCGATGATGCAGCAAGGCCCCCTTGGGCAGGCCGGTGGTGCCGGAGGTGAATTGGATCTGGACCGGCGCGTCCGGCGCGACGGGAGGGAGGTCGCGCACGGGTTCGACGATCTTCAACCGATCCATGAAGCCGGTGAGGGAGATGCGTTCGCGCACCACGTCGTCCATGCGGCGGGCCGTCTGGGCCATGTCATAGCCGCGGAACTGATCGACGTGGATCAAACCCGAAGCGCGTGACTGCTTCAGCACATGACGCAGTTCGGCTTCCTTTAGCGCGGGATTGGCGGTGACGACGACCAGCCCGGCCAGGGCGGCGCCGTACTGGACCACGATCCATTCAGGTACGTTCGGCGCCCAGATACAGACGTGTTCGCCGGGCGCGAAACGCGCCAACAGCCAGTGGGCGCAGGCCTCTGCCTCATCGAGAAGCTGACGGTAGGTCCAGCGGCGGTCCGTTGATGCGGCGGCGGTGAGGGAAGGGGCGCCGTCCGGGGCGACTTCGACCAGCGCCTCGCGCTCGCCCGCCAGGACGGCGGCCCGGCGCAGGACGTCGCCGACCGTCATATCCCAGATCGGGCTGCTCTGATCCGCCGGCCAGTATGAGGTCTGAAGGCCTGTCGTCATGGTTTTCCTCCCAGCGGGTCTCGCGCCCGTTCAATGATCAGTCTGGCGGCGTCGACCCAGGCTGCGACCAACTCGTCGCTGCGGCGGCTGTCGTTCCTCAGCAGGTTGGACAGGGCCAGGCCGCGCACGAATTCGATGCTGAGGTCGACGACGCGGCGATAGCCGGGCTCGTGGCGCAGCGGCGCAAACAGTTCGTCCAGAACCCGCTCGCGCGCCTTCAGGGCGTCCTGTTCCGCCGCGCGCAGGGTGTCGCGCAATGTCGGGTCGGTTCGGGAAACGGCCCACAGCTCCATTTCCGCAACGTAGGAGGAGGTTGAGGCGGCGGCGACCAGGCTGCGGATCGCCTCGGTCAGGGGATCGCCTTCTGACGCGGTATGGGCCTGCTCGCGCCATACGGCTTCTTCGTTGCGGCGGATCAACTCGGTGACTGTCGCTGACAGCAGGTGAGCCCGTGTCGGGAAGTGATGCAGCAGGGCGCCCCGGCTGACATCGGCGCGCTGCTGGACCTCCAGGGTCGTGACGCCCGCCGCGCCTCGTTCGATCAGAAGCATGACCGCCACCTGCAGCAGGGCGGCGTGCGTGGCCTCCCTCTGCGCCTTGCGCGTCAGCTTCGGAGCGGCGTCGGAAGGGGCGGGCGTCTGGCTCATAAGTGGATGTTATTCACCGTCAGTGTTGACTGTCAACTTGATGCGACCCATTGTCCGCCTCGTCAACCGAGGAGCCTCGCATGCCTGTCTTCACCAGTTTGCAGATCGAACAGGATCCCCAGCAGCCGCGCATCGCCAGGCTGCTGCTGAACCGACCCGAGCGCTTCAATGCCATCACGGACGAGATGCCCGGCGAGATCCGCGCAGCGGTGGAGTGGGCCGAACGGAACGACGAAGTGCACGTCATCATCGTCGAGGGGGCCGGTCCTGGTTTCTGCGGGGGGTATGATCTGGCGGCCTCGGCGGAGAGCCAGATCGATCATCCATGCCAGCAGGAGCGTCATCCATGGGATCCCATGGACGACTATGCGCGGATGAAGCGGAACACCGAGGACTTCATGGCGCTGTGGCGCTGCGCCAAGCCGACGATCGCCAAGGTCCACGGCGCGGCCGTTGCGGGCGGCAGCGATATCGCCCTGTGCTGCGATCTGCTGGTCATGGCTGAGGACGCCCGCATCGGCTACATGCCGACGCGCGTTTGGGGGTGCCCGACGACGGCCATGTGGACCTATCGCCTGGGTCCGGCGCGCGCCAAGCAGTTGATGTTCACCGGCGATCTCATCACGGGCAAGACGGCGGGCGACTGGGGCCTGGCCAATATCGTGGCCGCGCCGGAAGACCTGGACGCCGCCGCGCTGCGCCTGGCCGAGCGGATCGCCGGGGTGCCGCGCTCGCACCTGGCCATGCACAAGATGGTGGTCAACCAGGTCATGCTGACCATGGGGCTGGAGCAGTCGCAGATGATGGCGACGGTGTTCGACGGCATTACGCGCCATAATCCGGAAGGTCTCTGGTTCCGCCGCCATGCCCAGACCGAAGGCTTCAAGTCGGCCATCGCCTGGCGCGACAGCGGGCGCCCGATCCCCGAGGGTGATGAGGCGCGGGAGTTAATTCGTCAGATGGACGAGACGCTGGGCCGTCGGTCCTGATCGGGAGCAAACGATGGATTTCACCCTGACGGAACGCGAACGGTCGTTCCAGGCGCGCGTCCGGGCCTTCATGGCCGAGAAGGTGCGCCCGCGCATCGCCGCCGTCCAAGCCGAGGTGGCCGAAGGCGACCGCTGGGCCGCGCCCCTGCCCTCGATCGAGGCGCTGAAGGGCGAGGCGCGCGCCGCCGGGTTGTGGAACCTGTTCATGCCGCCCGCGCCCGAAGGCATAGATGAGCCCGATGATTTCGAGTTCACGGGCGAGCGCCTGACCAACCTCGAATACGCCCTGTGCGCCGAAGAGATGGGCCGCATCGAATGGGCCAGCGAGGTGTTCAACTGCTCGGCGCCCGACACCGGCAACATGGAGGTGCTGCACCGCTACGGCACGCCCGCGCAGAAGGCGAAATGGCTGACGCCGCTGATGAACGGCGAGATCCGCTCGGCCTTCCTGATGACCGAACCGGCCGTCGCCTCGTCCGACGCCACCAACATCCAGACCGAGATCCGTCGCGACGGCGACCACTATGTCATCAACGGCCGCAAATGGTGGTCGTCCGGGGCGGGTGATCCGCGCTGTCGCATCGCCATCGTCATGGGCAAGACCGACCCGGACGCCAAGACCTATCGCCAGCAGTCGATGATCCTGGTCCCGATGGATGCGCCGGGCGTGAAGATCGAGCGGCCGCTGAGCGTCTATGGCTATGACCACGCCCCGCACGGCCACATGGAGGTCAGCCTGACCGACGTGCGCGTGCCGGTCGAGAACATCCTGTTGGGCGAGGGGCGCGGTTTCGAGATCGCGCAGGGGCGCCTCGGCCCGGGCCGCATCCACCACTGCATGCGCACCATCGGCGCGGCCGAAGAGGCGCTGGAGGCGATGGCGCGTCGGCTGATATCGCGCGTCGCCTTCGGCAAGCGGATCGGCGAGCATTCGGTCTGGGAAGAACGCGTCGCACGCGCCCGCATCGACATCGAGATGACGCGCCTGCTGTGCCTGAAGGCCGCCGACATGATGGACCGCGCGGGCAATAAGGCGGCCAAGGACGAGATCGCCATGATCAAGGTCCAGGCGCCGATGATGGCCCTGCGCATCATCGACGACGCCATTCAGGCCCACGGCGGCGGCGGCGTGTCCCAGGACTTCGAACTGGCGGCCGCCTGGGCGGGCATCCGCACCCTGCGCTTCGCCGACGGCCCGGACGAGGTCCACGCCCGCGCCATCGCCCGGTCCGAGTTCGCCCGCCACGCGGAGGCGGCCCGATGAGCGATCTGGACGTCGCGCGTCTGGGACAGTGGCTGGCGGGCGTCCTGCCCGCCGCGCCCGCCGACATCCGTCTGGAGAAGTTCCCCGGCGGCCAGTCGAACCCGACCTACCGGATGACCATCGACGGCCGGGACTATGTCCTGCGCCGTCGGCCCTTCGGCCCGCTGCTGCCTTCGGCCCATGCGGTCGAGCGAGAATACCGGCTGATCAGCGCCCTGCATCCGACCGGCTTTCCCGTGCCTGCGCCGCTGGCCGTGTGTCAGGACGACGCCGTCATCGGGTCGGCCTTCTATGTGATGGAGCTGGTCGAAGGCCGCACCTTCTGGAACGGCGCCCTGCCGGACCTGACGCCGGGTGAACGCCGCGCCGCCTATGAGGCCATGGTCGATACGCTGGCGCAGTTGCACAGCGTCGATCCGGTCGCCGTGGGGCTGGAGGACTTCGGCCGCCCCGGCAACTATTTCGAGCGTCAGGTCGCCCGCTGGACCAAACAGTATCGCGCCGCCCAGACCGACGACCTGCCCGAGGTCGAGCGCCTGGTCGACTTCCTGCCGCGCACCGCGCCGGAACAGACGCGCACCGCCATCATCCACGGCGACTATCGCATCGACAATCTGATCTATGCGCCGGACTCCATGACCGTCCGCGCCGTGCTGGACTGGGAGCTGGCGACGCTGGGCGATCCGCTGGCGGACTTCGCCTATATGGCCATGAACTGGATCCTGCCCGCCGACGGCCGCGCCGGTCTGAACGGTCTGGATCTTGAGGCCGCGGGCATTCCGTCGCTGGACGACATGGCCCGGCGGTATTGCGCCGCCACCGGCCGCGACGCCCTGCCGGACCTGCACTGGCACTTCGCCTTCAATCTGTTCCGCCTGATCGGCATCATTCAGGGCGTGAAGAAGCGGATGCTGTCGGGCAACGCCTCCAGCGCCAAGGCCGCCGACGCTGTGGCCATGCTCGAACCCCTGACCAAGGCCGCCTGGCGTGAAGCCCGCCTGGCCGGCGCCGAAGAATAAGGACATCCTCCCCATGCGTATGTTTGATCTGAGCGGCAAGACCGCCATCATCACCGGCTCATCACGCGGCATCGGCCGGGCCATCGCCGAGGCCCTGGCTGAGGCAGGCGCCAATGTCAGCGGCCATACGCTGGTGGTCGACAGCGGTTCGACCGTCACCGGTATGCTGTGAGGCCGCGCTTTCAAGATAAGAGTGTCGTCGTGACCGGCGCCGCCTCGGGCATCGGCCGCGCCGCCGCCCGGCTGTTCGCGGCGGAAGGCGCGCGCGTTCTGGCCGCTGATCTGAGCGAAGACATTGAACGAATCGCCGATGACGCCGCCGGCATTGTCTCCTTCAAGGGCGATGCAGGCAGCGAGGCTGATGTGATCGCCTTGCTTGAAACGGCGACGGCGCGCCACGGCGGCGTCGACATCGTCTGCGCCAACGCTGGGATCAGCGGCGGCTTCGTCGGCTTGTTCGAGCAGGATGAGAACGACTGGGCCGCTCTGTTGCGGGTCAATCTGATCGGTCCGTTCCTGGCCATCAAGCATGGCGCGCGGCTTATGAAGGACGCCGGACGCCAGGGCGCCATCGTCTGCACTGCGTCGGTGGCGGGCTTGCGCGCGGGGGCGGGCGGACCGGCCTATTCCGCCTCCAAGGCGGGCGTGATCAACCTTGTTCAGACCGCTGCGCAGCAGCTGGCGGGCACAGGGATTCGCATCAACGCCGTCTGCCCCGGCCTGATCGAAACGGGCATGACCCAGGTCATCTATGATCACGCCCGCGCCAAGGGGCGGGAGGGGCAGATCGGCCGGATCAACCCGCTGCGCCGAGGCGGAGCGGTCGAAGAGATCGCCGACGCCATCGCCTTCCTGGCCTCGCCCGAGGCCGCCTATGTCAACGGTCACGCCCTGGTCGTGGACGGAGGCCTGTCGTCCAGCCATCCGGTAAACTGACGGGGGATCGTTGAGCCGTCAGGCTTGCTGATCCGAGGGCGTGATCAGGGCTTCCCAGACGCTGCGGCTGGCCTGCTGATAGGCGTCCATGGCCTGAACGAGGCGATGACGCGCGTCGCCCTTCATCAAGGCGTCGGGCAATAGAGGGTCACGCGCCAGACGGGCGATGACGGTCCTGCCCAGCAGCAGGGATTCGCGCGCGGCGGCGCCCAGTTCCAGCGTGGGCTGTCGGCGGAGGCTGCCCTCGACCTGCGCCAGCAGTTCGCCATAGGCGTGGTGCAGGGCGCCCACGTCCCACAGGAAGGCGACGTCCTGGGTCTGGTCGTGGCGCAGGGGTTTCAGCGCGACGACTTCCGCACCCTCGGCCAGGCCCAGATGCGCAAGCTGTTTGCTCAGGGCCTCGGCGCCCCCGATCAGATTGTCGGGGCGGACATGAAAGCCCGGACGCCAGGCGCGAAAACCACGCAGATCCAGGGCCCGGTCGTGGCGTCGCTGCGCCGTGCGCTGGGCGGCGGGCATGGAGGGGCTGGCCACCGCGATCCAGCCGCCGTCCCACGGCCCCATCCAGTCCAGTCGCGAGCGCCAATGGGCGACATCGTTGATCAGCGGCAATTGCGACGGATGCACGGCGTAGGCCCCGCGGCCGACCTTCTCGATCTTCCCCTGTCGCACCAGACGGGTGAGGGCGACGCGCACGGCGTTTTCGGGAAAGCCCAGATGCTCGCCGGCGCTGCAAAGCGCGCGGACGCTGAGCGGGCGACCGGCCGGGACGCTCAATAGGTCCATGAGCAGGTCTGTCGCAGGCGGGAGCGGTGTTTCCATGGTCGAGGCCTAACCCTGAACTTGCCAGCCGCAAAATATTTCTGACATAGTCCAAATCAGACAGTTTTTGTAATGTTTGGAGGCCTCATGTCGCGCGGAGTCAGGAGTGAGATCAACGGTCCAGTGACGACCATCATCATGGATCGGCCCGAACGACGGAACGCCGTCGACGGTCCCATGGCTCAGGCTCTGCGCGAGGCCTTTTTAGCCTTTGAGGCGGACCCCGAGCAGCGCGTGGCGGTTCTGTGGGGCGATCACGGCGTCTTCTGTTCGGGTGCGGACCTGTCTGCGGTGACGGATGCCGAGCGCGCGCTGGAACTGGACGCCGAGGGCGGCGGTGCGGGGCCGATGGGGCCCAGCCGCCTGATGCTGGAAAAGCCTCTGATCGCGGCGGTGTCGGGCTATGCGGTTGCGGGCGGGCTGGAGCTCGCCTTGCTGGCCGATCTGCGGGTGGCGGAAGAGGGGGCGACCTTCGGCGTCTTCTGTCGTCGCTGGGGGGTGCCGCTGATCGACGGCGGGACGGTGCGCCTGCCGAGGTTGATCGGAATGTCCCGTGCGCTCGACATGATCCTGACCGGCCGGCCGGTGGATGCGGCCGAGGCGGCGACCATGGGACTGGCGAACCGGGTGGTTCCCAACGGGCAGGCCAGGCAAGCGGCTGAGGCCTTGGCGCATGAGATCGCCGCCTTCCCCCAGGCCTGCATGAAGGCGGATCGCATGAGCGCGCATCGCCAGTGGGACTACCCTCTGGCGGAAGCGCTGCGCCAGGAAGGACGGCACGGCGTTCCCATCGTCAAGGCGGAGGGCGTGAATGGTGCAGGACGCTTCGTCGCCGGTGAGGGGCGCCACGGCGTCTTCAAGGCTGCGAAAGAGGAGAAGGCTCAATGACCGCCCCTCTTTATGTTGAACTGGTCGAGCGCGGCGCCGCCCAGCACGCCGATCGCATCGCCATGGTCGTGGGCGAGGTCGAACAAACCTTTGCTCAGGTGAACGCCCGCGCGAACCGCTATGGGCGCGCCATGCAGGCTCAGGGCGTCACGCCGGGCGCGCGGGCGGCCCTGCTGATCAACAACTCCATCGCCAGCATGCCGTTCGACTTCGCCTGTGCGAAGGCGGGGGTGAACCGGGTGCCGCTGAACGCGCGGTTGTCGCTCGACGAGCATGTCCGCATGGTCCGTGAGGCCGAGTGCCGGTTTGTCGTTTGTGATCTGGCCCTGCTGGAGCGCGCGCAGGGTCTCAAGGCGGCCTTGCCGGAACTGATCGTCTTGACCTTGGGCGAGGCCGCGAGCGGGGTCGACCTGGAGGCCGCAGCCGCAGGGGAAGAGGACACGCCGCCTTCCTATCGACCGCAGCCGACGGACGTCATCCTGACCCTCTATACCTCGGGCACGACGGGCGTTTTGAAGGCTGTCGAGCACACTCAGACCTCATGCGCTGCGATCTGTCGCAACATCCTGCTGAACCTGTTCAACGCAGGGCCGGACGACGTGATGCTGCACGCGGCTTCGCTGATCCACGCCAGCGGCACCTTCATCTTGCCCCTGTGGGTGAGAGGCGGACGCAGCGTCGTCCTGCCCGGTTTCGCGCCAGACGCTTTCCTCGCCGCAATCGAGCGGTACGGCGCGACGGCGATCAATCTTGTGCCGACCATGCTGCAGATGCTGCTGGAGCGCCCAGAGTTGGACAGCCGTGATCTGTCTTCACTGCAACGGATCATCTACGGCGCCTCGCCCATGCCGCGCCCGGTGATCGAGCGCGCCATGGCCCGCTTCGGTCAGGACAAGTTCTGGCAGTATTACGGTCAGACAGAAGCACCCCTGGCCCTGGCCGTGCTGCGGCCCGAGGACCATGAAGGCGACCGCCTGGGCGCCTGTGGTCGGCCGGTCCTAGAGATGGAAATCCGCATCCTGCGCGAAGACGGCGCTGACGCCGGGCCGGGCGAGGCTGGAGAAATCCTGGTGCGCGGCGACTGCGCCGCCAGGGGGTATTTCAAGGCGGACGAGCTGACCCGCGAAACCTTCGACGCCGAAGGCTGGGTGCACACGCGCGATGTCGGCCTGATCGACGCCGAGGGCGTCCTTCACCTGAAGGACCGAACGTCCGACATGATCATCTCGGGCGGCTATAACGTCTACCCGCGTGAGGTCGAAGACGCCCTGATGAGCCACCCCGCCGTCCAGGCGGCGGCGGTGGTCGGCGCGCCCAACGACAAATGGGTGGAGGCAGTGGTGGCGTTCGTCGTGCTGCGTGACGAGGCGGACCCGGCCGACCTGATCGCTCATGTCGGGCGCCAGATCGCCTCATACAAGAAACCCCACTGGATCGAACTGTGCGTGGACATTCCCCGTACGGCCGTCGGCAAGACCGATCGGCGTGCTCTGAGGAACCAGGCGAAGGAACTGGATCTGGGGCGGCGCGCGCTTCGCTAATGATCGCAACAACACGCGACTGAATGACGCCATTTCGTCCGCTGCGCGTGCGCATCACTAAGAATTTTGAGTGAGCCGGTGGATACCGGATTTTTCTCGCTGGCTCGTCTACCCATCCAGGGTGTCCGCGTCTGGATGGTTATGTGCGATCGGTGATGGACAAGCGCGAGTGCGATGAGTGGTTCGTGACGGAGGTATTGCCTCTGGAAGGCCGCGTCACGGCCTATCTGCGGCGAAATTGGCGGGCGCGGCATGAGATCGACGATCTGCGGCAGGAGGTCTATGCGCGGATCTATGACGCGGCGCGGGCGGGCCGACCGGCGCATGTCGGCTCCTTCATCATGAGGATCGCGCGCAATCTGCTGATCGACCGGGCGCGCCGCGAACGGGTGGTCTCCATCGACTTTGTGGACGACCTGAGCCGTCTGGGCGAAGCGCCGGAGCTGGCGGCGACGGAGCGGCACATGACGGCCCGGCTCGAGTTGGGCCGGTTGCAGCAGGTTCTTCAGACCTTGCCGCCGCGCTGCCGCGAAGTGGTCGAGCTGCGCAAGATACAGGGCCTGTCGCAGCGCGAGGTGGCGACGCGCATGGGTATTACCGAGGATACGGTCGAACGGCAGGTCAGCAAGGGGGTGCGGCTTCTGGCCGACGGTCTCTACGCCGAGAAGAACGAGGCCGACGACGGCCCCGGTCGACGGGTCAGCCTGGCGAGGAGGCGCCGATGAGCGACAGCATCGAAACCTGCGCCGCCGCCTGGCTGGCGCGCCAGGACAAGGGCGCGCTCACCGCGGCCGAAGAGGCGGAGCTGGACGCCTGGCTCGATGCGGATACGCGGCGTCGCGTGGCCTATCTGCGGCTCAAGGCGGCCTGGGGACGGGCGGATCGTCTGGCGGCGTTGCGCCCGGCGGAACCGGTCCGCGCCGGAAGCAGGCGCACGGGGCAAGCGATAAGGCGCCAGGCGTCCTGGCCGCCCGCCGTCAGGAAACGGCCCGTGATCGCGGCGGTCGTCGCCGTGGCGGCCTTGCTGGCCGTTGCTCCTATGGGAGTCATGCTGCTGTCGCAGGACGTCTATGAGACCTCTCTGGGCGGGCGTGCAGTGACGCCCTTGTCGGATGGTTCGCGGATCGAGCTGAACAGCGACACCCAGGTGAAGGCCGACATCGGCGGGGATGAGCGCACCGTCTGGCTGACGCGGGGCGAGGCCTATTTCGACGTGGCCCATGACGGCCGCCCCTTCGTCGTCCGCTCTGAAGAGGGGCGGGTGGTGGTCGAGGGCACCAAATTCTCTGTGCGGCGTGACGGTAAGAGCCTGCTGGTGCGCGTGTCCGAAGGCCGCGTCCGGGTCGAGGGCGCCAAGACGACGGCCCGGCGCCTGGGACCGGGGCAGGAGGCCCGCGTGGCGCGCGGCAAGGTCGAGGTCTCGACGCCGGGGTTGACGGCGATTGCGCAAGAGATGAGCTGGCGCGACGGCCGGCTGCAGTTCAGCCAGGCCTCCCTGGCCGAGGTGGCGGCGGCTTTCAATCGTTACAACCGCACGCGGCTGATCGTGGCCGACCCCGAGACGGCGGCGCTGCAGATCGGCGGCTCGTTCGAGGCGGCGGATGTGGAGGCTTTCGCCGATGTCCTGCACACCGCCTACGGCCTGGAGGTCAAGCGGCGGGACGGCGCCATAATTATTTCACATCCGCGTACCGGATCGTGAGCGGGCGTTCGTCTTCCCTATTAGCGGGCCGTGATGACGGAGCCGCTTGCGAGGGGTTTCATTCATGAATAATTTCAAGGTGCTGCGCGCCTCACTGGCGGCTGGCGCGTGTATGGCGACGCTGGCGTTCGCAGCTTCGGCGACGGCTCAGGCAGCGGTCGATTTCAACATTCCGGCGGGCGATCTGATGGCGGCGCTCGAGGCCTATGCACGTCAGTCGCCGCAGCCGGTGGTCTATCGCATCGACGACCTGCGCGGACTGCGCGCGGGGCCTGTGCGCGGCAAGGTCGCGCCCGCCGATGCGCTGAACCGCCTGCTGGCGGGCACGGCCTTGAAGGTCCGTCGCGACGAATCCGGCTTGCTGGCGGTGGTCAAGGAAGCGCCGGCGCGCCCGGCGACGACGCAGGAGGCCGCGCCCCTCCCTTTAGCCCAGGACGAGGCGGTCAGCGTCGATGAAATCGTCGTCACCGGCTCGCGCCTGGTCCGCAACGATCTGACGGCGGCCAGCCCGGTCGCCGTGGTCGGCGCCGAAGACATCCGCGCCTCGGGCAGCGTCACCATCGAGAACGTCCTGAATCAGTTCCCGCAACTGGCGGGCGGGCGCACCTCGTCGGTCAACCTGAACGGCGGGGCCGGGGTGCTGACGGCCAACCTGCGCAGCCTGGGCTCGAAGCGGACTCTGGTCATGGTCAACGGCCGCCGCTTCATCCCGGCGGATTCCGAAGGCGCGGTCGATCTGGCCGCGATCCCTGACGCCCTGGTGCAGCGGGTCGACATCATGTCCGGCGGCGCCTCGGCCGTCTATGGCTCGGATGCCATCGCCGGGGCGGTGAACTTCATCCTCAAGCGCGATTTCCAGGGGCTGGAGATCGCCTATAGCCACGGCCGCACCTTTGAGGACGACGGCGCCTCGAACAAGCTGGACATCACCTTCGGCGCCAACGCCGACGACGGGCGCGGCAATGTGGTCTTCGCCGCCAGCTATTCGGATCGCGAGGCGGTGATGCAGTCATCGCGAGATTTCGCCGCCATTCCGCTGGATACGGTCAACGGCCAGTTGGTTCCGGGGGGGGCCAGCAATGTGCCGGGCACCCGCATCGGCCTGTCGGCGGCTCAGCGCGCCCAGTTGGTCGGCGTCGATCTGACGGCGTCGGGACCGTGTGACGCGACGACGGGCATTGTCTTCGGCGAGGGCGGGGTTCCCGGCCCCTATTGCAATCCGCAGAGCGCCTACAACTACGCCGACTACAGCTATCTGCTGCGCCCGCTGGAACGCTTCCAGCTGTCGTCGATCGCCCGCTACGACCTGACCGACAAGATCGAGGCCTATGCGGAGGGATTCTTCGTCAACAGCCGCAACTTCACCATGGTCGCGCCGGACTCCATCACCCTGTCCAGCCCCGGCGCGCCGACCTCGACCCTGCTGGTCCCGAACTACGCCACCCATCCGCTGTTCTCGCAGTCGGTGCGCGACTTCTTTGTCGACAACCGCGCCCTGTTCGACCCTGACGGCGACGGCACGGCGGCTATCGTCGGCGCCTCGCGCCGCTTCAACGAACTGGGCGCGCGCGAAAGCCGCTATGAGCGCGCCTCCTTCGGCGTCACCACCGGGCTGAAGGGCGATCTGGCCCTGGCCGGGCGCGACCTGAAGTGGGACGTCTTCTATCAGTATCAGCGCAATCGCATGGATTCCCTGCGCAAGGGCACGGTCTCATCGACCCGTCTGAGCCAGGCGCTGGACGCCGTGGCCCGCCCCGACGGCCAGGTGGTCTGCGCGGTGCAGGCGTTCAACTGCGTCCCGGTCAACGTCTTCGGGCTGGATTCGATCGATCCGGCGGCGCGCGACTTCCTGGCGCCCGACCGGGCCGCCAATGAGATCTTCGAGCGTCAGGTGTTCGGCGGCACGCTCGCCGGCGACCTGTTCGAACTGCCCGCCGGGCCATTGTCGGCGGCGCTGGGCTTCGAGTACCGGGACGAAAGCTTCGAATTCAATCCCAGCGCCATGGATCGCGGCGGCGAATACGCCAACCGTTCGGAATCGCCGCTGGCCGGTCAGGTCGACGTGACCGAATTCTTCGGTGAAGTGCGCGTGCCGATCCTGGCCGACCTGCCGTTCGTCCACTCCCTGGCGATCGAAGCGGCGGCTCGATACAGCGACTATTCCTCGGTCGACGGCGTCACCACCTGGAAGCTGGGCGGCGAGTATGAGCCGACCGACTGGCTGCGTTTCCGCGTCGCCTACAACGAGGCCATCCGCGCCCCGAACATCAGCGAGCTGTTCGCGCCGATCCTGGTCGTGCCGTCGTCGGGTGAAGACCCTTGCGTCGTCTCGCGCAACCCCACGGCGGCCCAGAAGGCCCTGTGCGTGGCCCAGGGCGTGTCGGCCTCGGACATCGACAACTTCAGCCAGGATCAGCCCTATTTCGACATCATCACCGGCGGCAACACCAGTCTGCGGGAGGAGACGTCCAAGACCTTCACCGCCGGCTTCGTGCTGCGCGCGCCGTGGATCGAAGGGCTGAACCTCGCCGTCGACTACTTCGACATTCAGGTCGATGACGCCATCACCTCGCTGAACGCCAACCAGATCCTGAACGACTGCTTCACGACCCTGGATCAGGGTTCGACCACCTGCCGCTCGATCCGGCGGATGAGCAACGGCCAGATCGAGACCCTGGCCGGCAATCTGCAGAACATCGGCTCCATGACCGTCAACGGCGTGGACGTGCAGGCCGACTATCGTTTCGACATGCCGGATCGTTTCGGCCTGCCGGGCGAGGGCGCCTCCATGGCGCTGAACGTCATGGCCAGCTGGATGTTCGAACGGTCGATGAACGTGCTGGCGGATCAGCCGGCGATCGACTGCGCCGGGCGCTTCGGCAACGGATGTTCGGGCCTGGGCGTGCCGGGCACGCCGGACTTCAAGCTGCGGGCCGGCGCCAACTACGTCAGCGGGCCTCTGACCGTGCGTCTTCAGGCGCACATGGTCGGCGAGATGGAGCTTTATCCCGGCTTCAGCGCCGCGATCCAGAAGACCCCGTCCCGCATCTACACCGCCCTCAGCGGCTCCTACGACGTCAATGAGACGGTCGAGCTGTTCGGCGGCGTCGAGAACCTGTTCGACGAGGATCCGCCGATCATGGGCACCTTCCTGGTCGGCGACGCCAATACGGACGTGGGTCTCTATGACGTGATCGGCCGCCGCTTCCAGATGGGCGTCCGCATGCGGTTCTAAGGCCGCGCTTTAATCCAAGAAAAACAGATCGCCCGGTCGTTCGCGCGGCCGGGCGGCAATGGGAGGATTGAGACCATGAGCATCACCAGGAAGGGCCTTCTGGGGCTGGCGTCGGGAGGGCTGCTGGCGGCGGCGGTGGGGACGACGGCCCGTCCCGCCGTCGCTGCGACGGCCCGTGCGCCCGAGCGCATCGGCCCGGCCCGCCGCACCCTGATCCGCAACGCCGACGTCATCACCCTGGACCCGCAGTTGGGCGAGCTGTACGGGACTGACGTGTTGATGGAAGGCGGCAAGATCGTCGCTATCGGCAAGGCCCTGGCCGTCGACGGCGCCGAGGTCGTGGACGCGACGGGCATGATCCTGATGCCTGGCATGGTCGATGGCCACCGCCATATCTGGCAGAGCGTCCATTCCGGCGCCATTCCCAAGATTTCGCCGGTCATCAACGACTACATCAACTGGAAGATGCGTGTGGACGTCTGCTACACGCCTGAAGACGCCTATCTGGCTCAGTATGCGGGCGGGTTGCTGTCGATCGATTCCGGCGTCACCTCGGTGCTCGACTTCTGCCACACCTTCCACTCGGCCGAGGCGGTCGAGCAGGCGGTGAAGGGCCTGCGGGACTCCGGCCTGCCGGGGACGTTCGCCTGGCAACTGTCGCGCCATCCGGTCTTCGGGCCGGGCGGGTCGGCGACCATGGCCCAGATCATGACCAATAGCGGCCAGGCCCCGGACGAGGACCACTGGCGCATCGCCGAGCACGTGCGCAGCCTGTTCAGCGGCGATGACGACCTGCTGCGCTTCGGTCTGGCCTCGCCCATCTATCAGGACGCGCCGATCAGCCGCACGGCCGAGACCTTTGCTCGCATCCGTCGCCTGCAGCCGCATGTTCTGGCCGTCCACTATCACCGCTCGGACAAGCCGTTCAGCGACCAGTCGCTGCAGAACGTCCGGCAGATGGGCGAGGCGGGCCTGCTGGGGCCGGACTTCCACATCGCCCACGGTCACGGCATGCACGATGTCGAACTGCAGATGATGCGCGACAACGATTCCATGATCTGCGCCACCACCATGGGCGAGCACAGCTATCCCTTCCCTTCGGTGCATGGCCGGGCGGCGCGGGCCGGGGTCAAGGTCGGTATCGGCATCGACACCGGCGTGGCCTTCACCCACGACTATTTCCAGCACGTGCGGGGCTCTTACTACAATCTGTTCCGCACGGACGAGGGCAAGCAGATCGCCTTGTCCATGTCGGCCGAAGACGTGCTGAACATGGCCTCGGGCCGAGCCGCCGCCGCCATCCGCGAGGAGCGCGCCGGCACGATCAGCGTGGGCAAGCGGGCCGACGTCCTGCTGCTGCGCACGGACCGCCTGGACTTCCCGGTCATGCGCGCCCTGGCCGAGCGAGTGGCCAACTTCAGCAGCTACTCGGATCTCGACAGCGTCTGGGTGGCCGGCGTAGCGCGCAAGCGCGACGGCCGCATGGTCGGCGTCGACATGGCGGCTCTGAAGCAGAAGGTGAACGCCATGACGGAGCGGTTACACGCCCAGGCGGACACCATCAGGTTGACCTGAACTTTGGCGCACGCATTTGTATCGCCGTCCTGGCCTGCCGGGGCGGCGAGGTCGCGCAGAGGTGCGTTATGCAGGGAAATGAATGATCCCCCTGCCTTGTCCTTGAAGAGGCGTCGACCGATGCGTGAGAGATGCGGCCATGTCTCCGCCGGGCGTGTATCGATCACCTAGAGGTGGGCTTTGAAAAAGCTGATCACCTCTCGGTTCAGCGTCTCGTGGAAGGCCGCGCGCTCGAAACCGGGGGTTGGGGTGCAGATCATCGGGGCGGCCGCCGCCAACTGAGGCGAGCAGGGCGGCAGAAAGTCGAAGTGGGCGGCGCCCTCGACGTGGCGGTATTCGGGCGGCGTGGGCAGGGCGTCGCGTATGGGCTCGACGTAATAGGGGGCGGGCAGGATCTGATCGGCGCCCGCCTGCCACAACTGGATCGGCTGGGTGAGCTTGCTCAGCCCCTCTTTTGTGAAGGTAAAGCCCAGAGCGGGGGCGGCGACGACCAGGGCCTTGAGCCGGGCGTCGTGCGGCAGGTGCGGGGCGGCTGCACCGTCCTTTAATGTGCCGACGTGCTGACCAATCAGACGGCAGTCGTAGAAGCCGGGGTTGGCGTGGCAATGGTCGGTCAGTCGGCTGAGGTCAGGATCGCCGCCGGCCGCCGCCAGGACCGTGAAGCCCCCGGCGGAAAAGCCGAAGGCGCCGATGCGGTCGGCGTCTATGCCGGCGCGGGCGCTCCAGTCCCGGGTCATGTAGTCGATCAGGACCGACAGCTGGCGCGTGCGACCGACGAGGTCGGTGGCGCGGCTTTGATCGCGCCAGTTGTCGCCGGTGTGGGTCAGGGCGGCGACGACGAAGCCGGCCTTGGCCAGAGCTGCGGCGGTGTCGTGATGGCTGCGGAAGTCGCCTCCGTTTCCGTGGGAAATGACGATCAGGGGGCGCGGCCCGGTCCCTTTATCCGTCGGAACCCAGACGCCCGCTTCAATGGCCGGCTGATCGCCATCGGGAATGGTCAGGCCCATGGAGAGCACGCCGTCGCGGATTATGGGGGCGGCGGCTTTGGGCTGGACGAGGGGCGCGGGGGCGGCGGTTGCGGCGCAGGCGCCCAGCAAGACGGAGGCGGCGACGATCAGGGAGGCTGTGTTCATTTGTTAGGCCCTCAGGCGACGAGTGATGAGGCTGTGTGAGGTCTCGGAACACCGTTTCGCCAGCGGATATGGGCGAATGGGCGAACGGGTTCGCAGTCCGGCGAACGGCTGTTATCGGCGACGGCGCTTGCTAGTCTGCGGCCATGGAATCGAGGGGATTGAAGGATCGGCGATGGCAGGCGGCGACCGTAGGCTTCGCCGTCTCGACCGCTGTGGGGCTGGCGCTGGGCGTCATAGGGCCGTTCGGCAGTTATCTGAGCGGGAGCTTGCCGGTGCGGACGGCCTATTGGGTGGTCTGCCTGTGGGCTGGGTGGCTGGCCTTCGGCGTCAGTTTCCCGATCCTGGCGCGGCAGGCTGAGGCGCGAGGGATTTCTGCATGGGTCTGGGCTCCGCCGATGGTGGCGGTGCTGACCCTGCTGCCCGTCATGCTCAGCCGGACGCTGGCGGTGCGGTTGTGGCCGGTGGTGGAGCAGGTCGGCTGGCTGGAATGGTATGGGCAGGGCCTGGTGATCAGCGCTTTGGCCACGGCGGGCATGATGTGGGCGACGCGCCCGCGTGAGGCGACGGCGAAAAAGCCCGACGCCGAATCCGCCGATCCGCGCGATCGGCTGCCGTCCCGGCTGGGGCGAACCATCCTGTGTCTGCAGATGGAGGATCACTATGTTCGGGTGCATACGACGCAGGGCTCGGCTCTGGTGTTGATGTCCCTGTCTCAAGCCGTGGCGGGTCTGAAGGATGTGGACGGGACGCAGACGCACCGCTCGTGGTGGGTGGCGCGCGCTGGCGTGGTCGCAGTGGTTGAGGACGGGCGCAATATCCGGCTGCGTCTGAGCGGCGGGTTGGAAGCGCCGGTGTCTCGCGCCCGTGTCGGCGTCTTGCGTGCAGAAGGCTGGCTCTAGCGTCGGATGCCGAGTCAGAATCCGGGCAAGGGCTTCAACTCGTCATTCTCTCGGGTTTGAAGCTCGACTATCTAGGTCTCGGCGTCGGTCGGGGAGTGCGTCTTAGCGATTTCAGCGGTCGCCGGGTTCGTCTGAAATCGGGCAGTTCAGGATCGTTGCGCGGCGAGGAACACGAGGCCGAGACCGGCGGCGGCCAGCAGGCCTCCGGTGACGGGGATCGCTGCATAGCCCAGGTTCAGGCTGATGACCGCCGCGCCCACGGCCGCGCCCAGGGCGTTGCCGAGATTGAAGGCCCCGACATTGATGGACGAGGCCAGGCCTGGGGCTTCGGACGCCGCCTCCATCACGCGCATCTGGACCGGCGGGACGATGGCGAAGGCCGCGCCGCCCCAGAGCAACAGGCCGATCACGACGCCGACGGGGCTGCTGAACACGAAGGGCAGGACGAACATGATGACCGCCAGGGCGCCGAGGAAGATCTTGGTCGCGCCGTCCAGCGACCAGTCGGCCAGTCGCCCGCCCAGCCAGTTGCCGATGGTGAAACCGACCCCGATCAGGGCCAGGCCCAGGGTGACGAAACTGTTCGACGCGCCGGTCAGGGTCTCGAGCGCCGGGGCGACATAGGTGTAGAGGGTGAACATGGCGCCGGCGCCCATGACGGTGGTCGCCATGGCCAGCAGCACCGGCGGGCGCGTCAGCACGCGCAGTTCGCGCCGAACGTCGGGCATGACGCCGCGCTCGCCCCTGGGCAAGGCGAACCACAGGGCCGCGATGGCCAGAACGCCGATCACGGCCGTGCCGGCGAAGGCCATGCGCCAGCCGATCTGCTGGCCGATCCAGGTAGCGGCCGGCACTCCGCCGATATTGGCGATGGTCAGGCCCATGAACATGGCGGCGACGGCGCTGGCCTGCTTCTCCTTGGGCACGACGCTGGCGGCCACGACGGCGCCCAGACCGAAGAAAGCCCCGTGGTTGAGGCTGGTCACCAGGCGCGCGGCCAGCAGGGTGAAGTAGCCCGGCGCCATGGCCGACATCAGATTGCCCAGGGTGAAGATGGCCATCAGCAGGATGAGGGCCGTGCGCTTGCCGAAACGGGTGAAGGCAAGGGTCATGATCGGCGCTCCGATCATGACCCCGATTGCATAGGCGCTGATCAGCAGGCCGGCCTTGGGGATCGAGACGTCGACCCCTTCTGCGATCACGGGCAGCAGGCCCATGGGCGAGAACTCGGTGGTGCCGATGCCGAAGGCGCCCACGGCCAGGGCCAGAAGAGCCCAGCGGGCGTGAGCGGGCGTCGCGGTCGGCGTGACGGTCATGGAGGCGGTGGTGTCCATTGGCGTAATCCTCAGGCGTCCCAGGCCGGGGCCAGGCCCGTCGGGCTGACCAGGCGGCCGTCGGGACGGGCCAGGGCGGCGACAGCGGCCATGTCGCCGTCATCCAGAGCGAAGTTGAAGACGGCGATGTTCTCGGCCAGGCGGGCGGGGGTGGACGGCGTTCAGCCGTTCGATCTGTTCGGCGATCGGAACCTGATCGGCGGGCCAGTGCAGCAGCAGCAGGTCGACCTGATCGATCTTCAGCCGCTCCAGGCTCTCATCGACCGAGGCGGCGAAGGCATCGGCCCCGTAGTGGTCGACCCAGACCTTGGTGGTCAGGAACAGGTCTTCACGACGCGCGCCTGCGGCCTGAAGGGCCCGGCCGAGCGCGGCCTCGTTCTGATAGATCTGGGCGGTGTCGAAGTGGCGGAAGCCGGCCTCGAGCGCGGCGGGAACGACCCGTTCCACCTCCGCGTCGGACATGCGGAAGACGCCGAAGCCCAGGGCTGGAATGGCGGCGCCGTGGGCGGTGACGGTCTGCATCTGAAAAACTCCTCGCTGAAGGCCCCTGAAGGACGTCGCGAGAAGTAGGGCCTCGATCAAAACTTGATAATCACGCTGAAATTCCCATCATCTGTGAAATAAAATCATGGATGGCGCGACGATGGACAATCGGGCTGGCGAGATGCAGGTCTTCCTGCGCGTGGTGGAGAGCGGGAGCTTTTCTGAAGCGGCTCGGCTGCTGGGCATGACGCCTTCGACCGTCAGCAAGCTGATCTCGCGCGTGGAGGATCGGCTGGGTGTGCGCCTGATCGAACGCTCGACGCGGCGCCTGTCCCTGACCGCTGAGGGCGAGGTCTATTACGAGCGCAGCCTGACCCTGCTGCAGGATCTGGATCTTATCGAGCAGGAGTTGTCCCAGGGGGCGGCGGCGACGGGCGGCCGGGTGCGGGTCAACGTCTCCGTCGCGCTTGGGGTGCTGGGACTGGAGCCCTTGCTGCCCGACTTCTGGCGGGCCTATCCCAACATCGTCGTCGATCTGTCGCTATCGGACGAGGTTGTCGACCTCTACCTCGACCGCACCGACGTCGCCTTTCGGGTTGGGCGTCTGCCGGACTCAGGCATGGTGGCGCGCCGGATCGGCACGGCGCACCGTAAGATCGTCGCTTCGCCCGCCTATCTGGAGCGCCATGGCGCGCCCCAGACCGCCGAGGATCTGTCGCGGCACAATTGCCTGGGCTTCAACTTCCGCCGTGCAGTGCCGGTCTGGCCGCTCAAGGAGGGCGGGCGGATCGTGGAGCGCGTGGTCTACGGTTCCCTGTTGGGCAACAACGGCGAGACGGTCCGACGCATGGCCTTGGCCGGTGTCGGACTGGCGCGGATGGGCGATTACCATGTCCGCGCCGACCTGGCCGCCGGTCGCCTGGTGGAGGTGCTGGGCGACGTGATCGAGCGGGACGAGGAGGAAATCCACGCCGTCTTCCTGGGCGGCCCGCGCATGCCGGAACGGGTGCGGGTATTCCTCGACTACGTCGCACCGCGGTTGCAGCAGTTCCTGAACGGCTGAGCGTTAGGCCAGGGCGCCGGAGATCAGGCGTCTGCCGTGGAAGACCGCCGTGCGTTTCGACTTGCGGGCGCCCGCTTCGGCGGAACAGCTGGCGTCCGCCAGGACCAGGTCGACGGCGTCGCTGAGGGGGCAGGGGCGATCTCGGGCAGCAGTAGGCGGTGCTGCGTTAATGTGACGATCTCGCAGCTGAAGCGACCCCGATAGTTTTCGAGCGCCTGGTTGAGGTGCTCCAGGCTCCTCAGGCCGCGTGCTTCCGCTCGAGGCTAAGGATGAACCAGGCCGGCGGCCGCGTGCAGTCCGCCGCCGACAAGGAAGACGATGGTCAGCACCGAACAGTCGCCAGAGCATCAAGTGAAAGAGCCCGAAGCCAGGGGCGCTCTAGTCATGGCGCAGCGCCCACGCTGGGGCCGCGCGGCTGGCGCGAACGGACTGGCTGAGCACGGTCAGCACGGCGATGAGCACGGCCACGAGGCTGGCGCCGATGAAGTAGAGCGGCGACAGGGCGATGCGATCGTCGAAACCCGCCAGCCAGGTGCGCGCGGCGAAGAAGGCCAGCGGCCAGGCGAACAGGTTGGCGATCAGCACCGGCCGCAGGAACTGGACGACCAGCAACTTGACGATGTCCGAGGACGAGGCGCCCAGCGTCTTGCGGATGCCAATCTCCTTCACCCGCTGCTGGGTGCTGAAGGAGGCGAGACCCCACAGGCCGACGCAGCCGATCAGGATCGCCAGCCCGGCGCCCATGCCGAACAGGCGCGCGGCGCGGTCGTCGGCGGCATAGAGCTCCGTCAGGCGGCGGTCGGCGTGGGCGCCGTCGAAGGGCGTGCTGGGCGCCATCCGCCGCCAGACGGCGCGCGTCTGCTCCATCACCTGACGGGGATCGCCTTGATAACGTACGGTCGCCATCGGCCAGTTGGGCATGCGCGCCTTGTAGGTATAGACCGCCGGGTCGATGGCTGCGCGAGGCGAGAAGAAGCGGGCGTCCTCGACCACGCCGACGATGGTGCGGGGGCGGCCGCCGCCGACCGTCTTGCCGATCGCGTCCTGAGGCGAGGCGAAGCCGAGAACCTTGGCGGCCTTGCGGTTGATGACGATGTTGAAATCGCCGACTTTTTCGGTGTCGGTGGAGTCGTCGCGGCGGTGGCTTGGGTCGAACACCCGCCCCGCAACGGGTTTCATGTCATAGGTCGCGAAGAAGTCCGGTCCGACGGAGATCTTGCGCACGGTCGGGCCGTCGCCCGGCACGCCGGGAAGCTGAATGTTCTCGGCGGAGTGGCTGTAGGAGCCGCCGGCGGCGAGGGTGCCCGTGGTGACATGGGTGACGCCCGGAATGTCGCGGAAGGCGGCCAGAAGCGCCAGGCGCTGACTTTCCGACAGGCTGGAATCCGTCATGGCGGGTACGATCAGCAGGCCCTCGCGCTGGAAGCCCAGGTCAGCGCTGCGGACGTGCTGCATCTGGGCGAACAGCACCCCGGCGGCGATGATGAATCCGGTGGCCAGGGTGAACTGCAGGACGACCAGGGCTTCGCGCACACGCGCTCCCGCGCGCCCGCCGCCGGGCGACCGGGCCGAGGCCAGAACCAGAGCCGCCGGATAGCGCGACAGCAGGACGGCCGGATAGAAGCCCGCCACCGCGCCGATGACGACGACCAGTAGCGCCAGAACGGGCAGAACCACGCCATAGGGCAGGATCAAGGACAGATCGGCGGCGGCGTTGATCAGCGGCAATCCCAGCTCGGCCAGGATCAGCCCGACCAGGGCGGCCAAGGCGACCAGCACCATGGCCTCGCCCAGGAACTGTCGGATCAGCGCGCCGCGCGAGGCGCCGACCACCTTGCGCATGGCCACTTCACGGGCGCGCAGCCCGGCGCGGGCCACGGCCAGGTTCACATAGTTGACGACGGCGATGACCAGGGCCAGCAGGCCGACGAGGCCCAACATGGCGATGGTCTGGCGACGACTGTCCGAGGCCTTGCCGCCGGGGGCGAGGCGCAGGTCTGCGATCGGCGTCAGCAGATAGCGCAGGGTGTCGGACGGCTTTTCTCCCAGGTCGCCGCCATGACGCTCCACGAAGGCGGGCAGCTTTTGAGAGAAGGCGCGGGCCTGGGCTGGGGTGTCGAAGCGCAGATAGGTCGTGAGGGTCAGGGCGCCGAGATTACGCCACATCGCCATGTCGTCGGGCGCGGGGCCCTTCATCGGCGTCAGGGCGGTGAAGTCGAGCTCGGTGTTGGCGGGCAGATCGCGGAACACGCCCACGACCTTGCGCGGCTGGGCGTCTTCGCCATCGGACAAGGCCAGGGTGCGGCCGATCGGGTTAGCAGAACCGAAATAACGCCTGGCCGCCGCCTCGCTGAGCAGCAGATTGGCCGGGTCGCGCAGCGCCGTGCGGGCGTCGCCGTGCACCATCTCCAGATGGAAGATGTCGAGGAAATCAGGGTCGACATGGGCGATGTTTTCGGATGTCGCCACGCCGTTGTGGATGATCTTGCCCGAGGTCAGGATCCGCGTTCCCTTCGCTTCGGGGAAGTCCTCCTGAATCATCTCCAGAAGGCCGCTGGGCGTGTTCGGCATGACGCCGTTGAACGGGCTGCCGGGCAGGTTCCACTCGTTCTGGATCTGATAGACGGTCTGGTGCTCGGGCAGCCAGGTCTCGAAGCTGGTCTCGAACCGCACGTAGAGGCCGAGCAGGATGAAGACGGCGATGCCCATCGCCAGCCCGCCGACGTTCACCGCCGTATACAGCGGGTGACGGATCAGGCCGCGATAAAGCGACACAAGCGCGAAACGGTTCATCAGCGTGTCCCCCGAGTTCAGACGGCGCGCGAGGCGGAGGCGACGATCCGGCCGTCCAGCATGTCGATGCGGCGCTTGGCCATGTCCGCATGGCTGGGCGAGTGAGTGACCATGACGATGGTGGCTCCTGCGGCGTTCAGCCCGCTCAGGATGTCCATGACCTGTTGGCCGTTCTGGGTGTCGAGGTTGCCGGTAGGCTCGTCCGCCAGGATCAGCTTGGGGGCGCCGACGATGGCGCGGGCGATGGCCGCGCGCTGCTGCTGACCGCCGGACAGCTGATGCGGATAGTGCTGGGCGCGGTGGGCGATGCCGACCTTGTCCATGGCGGCGGCGACGCGGGCGCGTCGATCGGTCTGGCGATCCTTGCGGTAGATCAGGCCCAGTTCGATGTTCTCGGCGATGGTCAGCTCGTCGATCAGGTTGAAGCTCTGAAAGACGAAGCCCAGCGTCTCGCCGCGGAAGCGGGCCAGGGCCGTTTCGCCCAAGGCCGCCAGGTCGCGCTCGCCGAACAGATAGCGGCCGCCGCTGGGCCGGTCGACGGCGCCCAGGGTGTTCAGCAGGGTGGACTTGCCGCATCCGGACGGACCCATGATGGCGAGGAATTCGCCCTGGGCGACCTCGAGGTCGATGTCATGAAGCGCGGTGGTCTCGACATCGTCGGAGACGTAGCGGCGCTGGATGTTCTCGAGACGGATCACAGGTGGCCCTTTCCACGGATGTTCAGTTTGTCGCCCCTGATGGAGGCGGTGTTGGAGGTGACGATACGGTCGCCGGGCGACAGGCCGGAGAGGATTTCGACCTGCGTCGGATTGCGGCGGCCCAATTCGATCGGGCGGCGGCGGGCGTGGCCGCCGTCCTTGTCCAGTACGAAGACGGAGGCCGCGTCGCCCGCGCCTTCCAGCCAGCCGCCGACGGGGGCGACGAGGGCGGAGCGCGCGGCGCCGAGCGTGATCCGCAGGTCCAGCGTCTGGCCGCGATTCAGCCCGTTCGGCGTGCGCCCGTCAAAGGTCAGCTCGACCTTGAAACGGCCTTCGGACACGGCGGGCAGAACTCGCGAGACCGTCAGCGTCGCCCCCTCTGACGTTCGGGCCTTCTGACCTGTGGTGATGCGGCCGAGGTAGTATTCATCGACGTCGGCTTCCAGCTTCCAGGCGCCTTCGCTGTCGATCTGCCCAGCCGGGTCGCCGGCCTTCAGCGCCTGGCCGGGCTGAAGGCTGAAGTTCGTCAGCCGCCCGGCGGTCGGCGCGCGGATCACCAGGGCGTCGAGGCCGGCGCGCACCGCTTCCAGATTGCCCGCCAGTCGCTGGCGCACCTCCGCCAAGCGGTTCGCCTGGGCGGCGGTGATGCGGGATTCCGTCGCCTGTCCGGCCTGAAGCTGCTTCAGCCGGCTCTCCTGATAGCCGGCCTCTTCGGCGAAGGAGCGGACGCCGGCCTCGGACAGGAAGCCCCGTTCGTACAGCTGGCGGCGGATGTCATGTTCGCGGCGCGCCCGCAGAAGGTCATAGCTGGCCTGGTCGATCTGGGCCTCGCGGTCCAGGCGGTTGCGCTGCAGGCCCAGATCCTGCGCCGAGGCGTCGCCCAGCTGGCCGACGATCTGGGCCTCGCGGGTCAGAACCTCCAGCTTCAGCTCGGGGTTGGACAGGACGGCGAGGGGCTGGCCCTCGGCGACCATCACCCCGTCTTCGACCAGAAGCCGTTCGACCTGGCCGCCGGTCAGGGCGCCGACCAGGGTGCTGACGCGCGGCGCGGCGACGGCCCGCACGGGGATGTAGTCGTCGAAAGCGGCGCGCTGGACCACGCCCGTCTCGACATCGGCGGCGGCGATATTGGTCGATCCGCTCGAGGGCAGCAGGCGCCAGGCCGCGCCGCCGACGACGGCCAGTGCGACGACGGCCAAGACCGCGCGCCGTCGCCACCACGGCGGGCGCTGTCGCTCCAGACGACGGTCCATGGCGGCGCCGCCTGCGGGGCCGGTCGATGAGGTTGCGTGCTTTGCGTGTTCGGACATTATGGTTTCAGTCTCGCCCGGCGCAGCGGAGAAACCTAAGTCCCTATGATCAAAGCTGTTTTTGAAGATCAGGAGGGCGGCGTGCGTCCGCGTCCGGCCACAGTGTCCGGCGATGGACAGTCGCAGGGCGCGTCAAGAGGCGCTTCGGTTCTGCTGGTGGACGACAATACGGTGGTGGCTCGAGCGATGGAGATCGCCTTTCAGGTGGCGGGCCATCGGCTGGAGTTCGCGCCGGGACCGCAGGAGGCGCTGTCGCGTCTGGCCTCCGCGCGATACGACGCCGTGCTGCTGGACATGAATTTCGGCCCCGGCGAAACGAGCGGCGAAGAAGGCCTGGGCTGTCTTCGCCGGATCATGGCGGACGATCCGGCGGCCTGTGTCGTGGTCATCACGGCGCACAGCGGCGTCGGCATCGCGGTGGCGGCCATGCAGGCGGGGGCGCGCGACTTCGTCATGAAACCCTGGCGCAATCGCGACCTGATCGCCAAGGTCGAGGCCGCGATCGTCCGCCGTGCGTCCGTTGAAACGCCGTCGGCGCCGCCCGTCGCGGGCGAGGCCGCTCCGGCGCGGCTGCTGGGCGACAGCGCCGCCGTCCAGCGATTACGCGATCTGATCCGCCGCATCGGCCCGACGACGGCCAGCGTCGCGGTGGTCGGACCGTCGGGCGCGGGCCGCACCTTGACGGCCAGGGCGATCCACGCGGCCTCGCCTCTGGCCGATCAGCCGCTGCGCAAGATCGACCTGCGCGATCCGGCCGCCTGGCGCTTCGATCCGGAAGAGGGGGCGATCATCCTGCGTCATGTGGAGGCGCTGGACGACGTGGCGCAGTCGCGGCTGTTGGATCAACTGCCCTCGACGCTGCGCTGCTTCAGCCTGCTTGCAGGAACGACTGGCTTGTCCGCGGCCTTGCGGCGGCGGCTGGCGACGGTCGAGGCGGCCGCGCTCTCCCTGGCGGAGCGCGAGGACGACGCCGTCATCCTGGCCCGCCACTTCGCGCGCGAAGCGTCCGAGCGGTTCGGCCGCCCGGCCGCGCAACTGACCCCTGG
>DJDA01000073.1 GCA_002430835.1 Brevundimonas sp. UBA5936 | reverse complement strand
GCAGGCGATGGACCGACTGGCGGGCGCGGTTCTGCCCGAGCGGGCGGACAGTGTGGCTCGCGGCGTGGCCCTGTCCCAGGTCTGGGCCGAGCAGGGCCAGGAGGGCGGGGCGGGGGTCGGCGGCGGCATGCGCGTGCTGGCCGCCCAGGCCGGCCGGGCGGTCGCCGCGCGGCTGAGCGCGGTCTCTCCGATCGGGACGGGCCGGATCGACCGAGCCCTGACCGACTTCGTGCGCGCGGTTCAGGATCACGCCCGCGCGACGCCTCACCTGACCGCGCCCGCCGTAGTCGAGCCGATGCTGCGCGCCCTGGCGGCGGGCCTGGCGCGCGAGGAAGGCCCCGCCGCCGCCCGCGACAGCGCCGTCGAACAGTTCGCCCGCATGGTGGACGCCGCGACCGCTTCATTGGACAGACGCTGAGCGCGATCCCTTGCTGTGACACAAAGCAAACCCCGCGGACCGAAGTCCGCGGGGTTTCACGCTGAACCGCAGGTGAAGTTCAGCGCGTCGGCGTTGGGCCGAGGGCGATGCGCGGGCTGCCGGGCTCGCTGGTTTCAGAGGCGCCGCCCAGGGCTTCAGCCAATCCGCTCAACACGCCGGTCAGCAGCCAGGCGCCCAGGACGCCGCGCAGGGCGTCGCTGAAGGCCTGAAGCGCCTCGGGCAGGCCGGCGTTGCCGATCTTGGTCAGGTTGAAGTCTTCCTGGCTGACGGCGTCGCCGGTGATGCCGCTGGTCCAGCCCGATCCGGCGGCGTCGTCCTCGCGGATGGTCAGGCCGTCGCGATAGGCGGCGTCGACGGCGTAGCCGTTGTTGCTCATGCTGATGTTCAGGTCGCCCAGCCGGTTCTGGCTGACGCCGTCGATGATCATGGCCTGGTCGCCGCGCGTGATGACCAGCTGGCTGGTGACGGTGGCGTTGGGGTTGTTGCCGAAAGGCTCGGTGTTGACGGTGATCTTGGTGCCGTTCTCGAGCTCCAGGGTCATGGTGTCCCAGAAGTCGCCGACGTGCTGGCCGTTGTAGTTGAAGTGCGGATCGCCCCAGATCTGGGTGACGTTGCCGTCGGCGTCGCGCACCACGAACTCGGAGTTGGCCTCGTTGATCTCCAGCGTATAGCCGTCGCCCAGGTCCACCGTGGCCTTGCCGTCCTGGGGCATGGAGGCCGAGAAGGCGGGGGCGGCGGGCTGGAAGGCGCCGTTGAGCATCACGCCCAGCTGGAAGCCCATCTGGGCGAAGTTGGTCGCTGTGGCCATGCGGTCGGCGACCGCCCCGAGCACGAGAGTCCCGACGGCGTTGGAGAAGGCGGTGTTGATGCTGGTCATCGTGCAGCCCCGAGGTTGATCTTGCTGACCGGCATCGGACCACGCGCGGGCGGGGCTTCACAGTCGGGACGGTCCCCATCAGGGACGACCCTAGCTTCCTAGCTTGAGCGTCGTCCCATCGCCTTCAGCACCTCCAGAACCGTGTCGTGGCGGCCCATGATCTCGTTCAGCAGGGTCTGCACCAGGCCGGTCATCATGATCAGGATGATCAGGGTCGCCAGCCACGCCTTGATCGACAGCGACAGGGAGAAGACGTTCAGCTGCGGCGCATAGCGGTTGACCAGGCCCAAGGCGCCGTCGGTGACGAACAGCACCACCAGAACCGGCGAGGCGAACAGCACGGCCAGGGTCATCAGCCGCGTGAACTCGCCCTCGAACAGGCTGAGGCTGCTCATGGTCAGCACCGGCGTCAGGCTGCCGATGGGCCAGATGACGAAGCTGTCCAGGATCGTGCCGACCAACAGCAGCAGGCCGCCCGAGAACATGAAGACGAAGTTGGCCAGCCGCCCCAGGAACTCGCCGTTCAGCGAGGTCTGATGCCCGCTGAGGGGGTCCACCACCTGGGCCATGGTGGCGCCGACCTTGGTGTCGATGATCTGGCCGGCGGCTTCGAACGCCCACAGCATGGTGGCGAAGAAGAAGCCGATGACCACCCCGACCAGGGCCTCCTTGCCGAACAGCAGGATCCACTGGACCGTCGGCAGGGTCATCTGGGCCACCTGCGGCTGCATGGTCAGCACCGCCAGTCCGAAGACCAGGAAGATGGAGTTGCGAACCATCGCCGGCACCGTCTGCGGCGACAGCAGCGGCATCAGCAGGAAGGTCGTCGCCACCCGCGTGGTCGACACCGCCACCAGGATGGCGTTGTCGAACAGACTGTCCAGACCCTCGAACACCTAGCGGCGCACCAGGGCCGGGAACTCGGTGAAGATGCGGTCGCTGAACTGATACAGCGAGCCGCCGATCAGCGCCGCCGTGGCGAACAGGGTCAGCACGATGGCGAAGAATTTGGCCGTATATTGCAGGGTCTGTTCCTGAAGCTGCGTCGCCGACTGGATCACCGCCACGATCAGGCCGACGATGGAGGCGGCGATGATCGGCGGGGCCGACAGGAACAGGACGAGCCAGAGCGCCTGATTGACGAGCTCGATGGCCTGGGCGTTCATCATGGGGCGTTCTCCTAGACGTAACTGAGCACAAGGCCGTGGGATAGCTTCACCCACCCGTCGATCAGCACGAACAGCAACAGTTTGAACGGCAGGGAGACGGTGGTCGGCGACAGCATCATCATCCCCATCGCCAGCAATATGTTGGACACCACCAGGTCTATGATCAGGAAGGGCAGGAAGATCAGGAAGCCGATCTGGAAGGCCGTCGCCAGCTCCGACACGGTGAAGGCGGGCACGACGACCAGGAAGTCGCGCGCGGTGATCTCGGCGCGTTTTTCAGGCGTCGAGATGCGCTGGGCGGTGCGCAGGAAGAAGGCGCGCTCGCGTTCGGACGAGTGCTTGATCAGGAACTCGCGTAGCGGCTCCTTGGCGCTGTCGGCATAGGCGAACAACTGCTGGGTGTCGCTGAGGGCGGCGGTGGGCGGCATGTGGTTGGTGGCTTCGGCCATGCGCTGGCCGACCGGGAACATGACGTAGAGCGTCAGGATCAGCGCCATGCCGTTCAGCACGATGTTCGGCGGCACCTGTTGCAGGCCCAGGGCGTTGCGCAGCAGGGACAGCACCACCACGATCTTGGTGAAGGACGTCACCATCACCGCCACGAAGGGCGCGAGCGCCAGCAGGATGACGGTGACGAGCGCCGAACCCGGCGAGAACTGGGACAGGTCCATGTCAGACGGCCTCCTTCGGGTCGGCGACGGCGTCGATCAGCACGGCGTAGGCCTCGCCCAGGGACACCAGGCGGCCGCGCGCGAAGGCCTGGCCGGCGCTGCGCAGGGTGACGCGCATCTCGGCGTCCAGTCCGGTCAGGGGCAGGACGGCGCCGGGACGCAGTTCGGTCAGGGTCTTCAGCGGCGCGGCGGTCTCGCCCAGATCGACCGTCACGGCGATCGGCGTATCGGCCCCCGGCGTCAGTCCGTGCGCGTCTTCGGCAGGCGGGGCGGCGGCCTCGGTCATGCGGCTTTCCTTGCGTTGATGGGTGAAGTTTCGGGAGGCGGGGTCGAACAGGCCGACGGCTGTCCCGCCTGGAACCGACAGGCGCGCGGTCCAGGCTCCGGCCTGAGCGGGGATCAGCAGCAAGTCGCCCGCGCGCAGGCTCGACAGATCGTCGGGCGACAGGCGCGGCCCCTCGATGAGCAGACGAACCGGCAGGGGCAGGTTCAGCCCCGGCGGCTGGTCGCCGACACGGCGCAGGCGCAGGGCCAATGCGGGCGGTAGGGACAGACGCGCCTCGTGCAGCGTGCGCTCGCCGTCGCTGAGGCGGACCTCGACGTGCGCCGCATCGATCGTGTCGGAACGCACGCCGACAGGCGTCAGCGCCTCGGCGCCTGCGTCTTCCAGCGCCGCCAGCAGCGGCTCCAGCGTCGAGACGGCGGCCAGCAGGGCGGCG
>DJDA01000004.1 GCA_002430835.1 Brevundimonas sp. UBA5936 | reverse complement strand
GAGACTATGTCGCCGCCGGGTCTGCCCGGCACACATTAATGACTTGTCGATCCTTCTTCCTTTACTCACCGCCGTGCCGCGGGATGGGGCAGCCCGGTAGCTCGTCAGGCTCATAACCTGAAGGTCGTGGGTTCAGATCCTACTCCCTCACCCAGTGATACCCCACAGGCACCCCCTGTGGGGTTTTCTGCTTTCTAGGCCTGACCCAGCGCCAGCAGCGCCGCCAGGCTGCCGTGGACCTCCAACTGGAACTTGCCCAGGCCCGCTACCGGGATGAAATCCACCCGGTCGATCAGTTTGCGCAGTTCCGCCCGCACTTCCTCGCCGTCCTCGCCCTCGATGGCCTGGTGCAGGTTTTCCGCCAGCCGTCGATAGGCTTCGGCGGCGCCGGGGTGCAACTGGATCACTGAGGGGGCGGCGTCGGCCGCCAGTCGGGCCTGGATCTCGCTCCGACGGGTCTTCAGCGGGGCGCTGATCGTCTTCAGTTCGTCCGTCTCGATCGCGCCGTCCAGGCACATGGCCTGCGCGCGCTTCAGTTTGCGCTCGATCTCCGACAGTTCGCGTTCCAGCGGCGCCCGTTCGACCTGAAGCGCGCGGCGCTCCGCGTCCGCCGCGGCGTGAAAGGCTCTGACGGCCTCCGCGATGGCTTCCGGCGACAGCAGGTGGGTCTTGATGCCGGTGAGGACGCGCTTCTCCACTGTCGCGGCGGCGATGATCTTGCCATTGGTGCAGGTGCCGCGTTCACGGTGGCCGCTGCAGTTATACTTGCTGCCGTTCAGGGTCATGCTGAATCCGCACTGCTTGCATTTCATCAGGCCGGACAGAAGGCGTTTCGGCTTGCGGCCCTGGGCGGCGGGCAGGGCGGACAGTTCCGCTTTGCGGCTCTGCACCCGCGCCCAGAGTTCATCATCAATGATGCGCAGTTCCGGAACGGGCTGGCGGATCCAGTTCTCCGGCGGATTCAGGACCGATGAGCGGCGTCCGGTGTCGGGGTTTTTGCGGTAGCGACGCCGATTGAACACCCGCACGCCTATATAGAGTTCCTGGTGCAGGATGCCGTCGCCGGTGCGGCGGTCGCCGTGGATGGTTGACGGCGTCCATGTTCCGCCTCGCGGTCCGGGCTCGCCTGCCGCGTTCAGGCTGTGGGCGATGGCGCGAGGCGATTCCTTGTCGGCATAACGCGCGAAGATCGAATGGATCACGCCGGCCTGATGGAGGTTGGGCTGAAGTTCGCCCTTGCCGATGATGTCGTAGCCATAGCAACGGCCGCCGCCAGAGAAGCCCGCGTTCACCCGTGCGACAAGGCCTCGGCGCGTCTTCACCGCCAGGTCGTGCAGGAAGAGTTCGTTCATCGTGCCCTTCAGCCCGATGTGAATCCTGTCGATTGGGCCTTCAGTCAGGGTCTTCAGGACGGCGCCGGCGTAAAGCAGGCGCTTATAGATGTGGGCGATGTCCTCCTGGTCGCGCGAAAGTCGGTCGAGCGCTTCGGCCATGACGTCGCTGACTTCGCCGCGCTCCACGGCGGCGAGGAGCGCGCGCAATCCGGGGCGGTTGGCGATCGCGCTGCCGGAAACTGCCTCGTCCGTAAACACGAGGACGTCTGTGACGCGCTCGGCGCGGCTGGCCTCGCGCAGAAGCGCGATCTGATCGGCGGTCGATCGCGCGTTTTGCAGGTCAGTGGAGTGGCGGCCGTAGAGGGCGCGTTTCTTAGGTGGAAGAACCAAGGGAAATCCGGTTTGAAGTTTTCTGCAAAAAGGGGGTTGACGGGGCCTGTCGTGGTGCCTTATATAAACAGATAAGGCGTATTGTGTTTATCGCTTGATATTGTTGGCTGCGTAGCGCACCCTGCGGGAACTTTCAACCCCGTGGAGTGCTTATGCGCGTCGCCCATTGGGGCTTGGCTGGCGCCGATGCCCCGGAACATAAAGAATATTCCGTCCGGCTGATGGGCGGTGAGGCGCTGCGGATGCGTCTGGAGGCTGTGGATCTGTCCGCGGTCAGCGAGCAGTTGCGTCGCGAGCGGGCCCTGGTCGGGCACCTCATCATCGAAGAGGACGGCTATCCGTTGATCGTCGAGGCGCTTGTGCCCAGCCATCGCATTCAGCTGGTGCTCGCTCATGACGGCTGACGCCAACGTCATCCGCCTGTCGCCGCGGCCGGACCGCCGTAGGCCGGCGCGGCCGTTGATCCCTCCCTGGATTGGCGACGCGTCGACGGTGCCCTGCGAAGCGGCCGTCTCGCTCCTCCTGCCGACGATCCGCGCCCTGGCGCGGCTGGCGCGTCAGCGCGCCGTGCCCGCGGTCGGCGACTGAACCGCGGCCGCGTTCAGCGGCCGACCACCCCCAACAATCCGGCACGTCGTCATTCGCGCTCTCACGCGAAGCCGATGACGTGCGCCCCGAAATCCAACTGCCTGTCGTCGCCTCGCCACGCTCAACGGCGGTGCCCCCTACTGGAAATACAAATGACCGAGAATCCCGCTTCCCCCGCTGAGCAGCCTGCAGAACCCACTCAAGAGGCCGGCGTCCGCACGCAGATAATTTGCGATGGCGTGGTCTACGACATGATCCTGGAAGTCGATCCTAATGATCCGGATCACTTCCACATGCGTCGCGTCCAGCCGGAGACTGAGTGATGGCGATCCAATCCATCGACCATTCCGAGGCGACGAATCCTTCGCCGTCGAATGACGATTGCGTCCAACCGGTTTTGCCGCTGGCGGCGACCTTGGATGATGAGCTCTGGCGTCGCGCCGAGGCCCGCCGGGAGGCGTCGATGCTTACCGAGGCAACCGATGAGGAGCGCTTGTTGATGCCTTTGGCGCTCAGCTTGGCGCGACTCCTCGCCCAGCGAGATGCAAGGGCGAGAGGATAAGACTATGGGTCTGTTTGATAGCCAGGGGGAGACTGCTCCCCAATCGCTACCGAGCGGGCGTCATCCCAAGTCTTAAGCGTTCCTGGTTCTAAGCGGTCATTTGGAAAAGAGGCTAGTTTGCGCATGGCGGCGATAGACAGGAAGGCTTGCGACTAGACGGGGGAACCCGCCAGAGGCCTGCGCTTTGGGCCGGTATGGTTTCCGGTATCCATTTCGGCCCCATAGCCGCAAACGCCGTCCATCTGTGCGTGGACATGCAAAGACTATTCGCGGAGGACACGGCATGGCGCACGCCGTGGATGGCGCGTGTCCTGCCAGTCGTCGTGCGTCTGTGCGAGCGCAAGGCCGAACGCACCTGTTTCACCCGGTTCATCCCCGCCCGTTCGCCGAGAGAGGGGGAGGGGACGTGGAGGCGGTACTGGCGGCGATGGGCGTCGATGACGCTTGAGAATCTGGGTGAAGAACGTGTGGAGCTTCTGCCCGAACTGCAGGTCTTCACCCCGCCCGCCAGGGTGTTGGACAAGTCCCGCTATTCCCCCTGGCTCAACACGGGTCTGGCGTCGGCTCTGATGGCCAGCCGGGTCGACACCCTGGTGGTGACGGGCGCCGAGACCGATATGTGCGTGCTGGCGACTGTCCTCGGCGCCGTGGATATGGGCTTTCGCGTGGTGGTGGTTTCGGACGCCCTGTGCAGTTCCTCGGACCAGTCGCACGACGCCTTGTTGGCTCTCTATCATGACCGCTTCGGCCAGCAGATCGAGACGGCGGAGTGCGACGAGGGGCTCGAGATGTGGGCCTAGGAAGGTTCGCTCAGCAGTCGCGATAGCCTTGAATCGAAACTCTGGGCGTTTGGATCCGGCAGACAGGTCGTGATGGTTCCGGATTCATAAAGCTCAATCACGCGCGGATGGACATAGGACGCCCGACAGACCGTCGGCGTGTTGCCCAGCAGGCTCGCGACCGCCTTCATGCAGGTCGAGATGTTTTGCCGCGCCTCGGTCTGGGACGTGGGCGGGGCCATTTCGTAGAAGGCGCGGGCGGCGGCGACGGTGGCCGCCCAGGTGCGGAAGTCCTTGGCGGAGAACTGATCGCCCATGGCCTCGCGGATATAGGCGTTCACGTCGTCTGAACTGATCGCCCACAGCTCGCCCTCTGCGTCGCGGTATTTGAACAGATGCTGGCCCGGGAGGCCTTCCAGGCCGCGCATGACGCGCGCCAGTCGACGGTCGCTGACCTTGACCCGGTGTTCTTTGCCGCTCTTGCCCCTGAACTCGAAGGTCAGGGCCGAGCCGTCGACCTCCAAGTGCCGCTTGCGCAGGGTCGTCAGGCCGAAACTACGATTCTGGCGGGTATAGGCGGCGTTGCCGACGCGGATGAGGGTGATTTCCAGCAAACGAACCGCCGAGGCCAGCACCTTTTCCTTGCACGGCCCGCGTCGCGAAAGGTCGTTCTCCACTCGGTCATGCAGTCGCGGCAGGCGTCGGGCGAAATCTGGCAAACGCGCAAATTTGTGCGAGGCGGCGCGGGCCGTCCAGTCGGCATGATAGCGGTACTGCTTGCGACCGCGCGTATCGCGCCCAGTCGCCTGGATATGGCCGTTTGGGTCGGGACAAATCCAGACGTCCTGCCACGCCGGCGGAATGGCTAGGGCGTCGATCCGCATCAGGATGCTCCGCTCACGGATCAGGCGCCCCTTTGGATCACGATAGCAAAAACCTCTCCCGATCCGGCGGCGCGTAAGGCCTGGGCTCTCGTTGCTGGACCAGACGAGTCCGCCGGAAGGCGGCGGATTGATCACGTTTGTCGACATCGTCACGGCCCTTGCTGGGTCTAAGTCTAGGCAACGCCAGGCCCTGCCTCCGGCTCCCTTTTGCGCGCGGCCGTGCTCTCAGTTCATCGCGCCGCACCGGCATGAAAGGTCGGAGAGACTTCCCGCGTCCAGAATCGACGCCTTGCCGCGGCTGAAGCGCACCGCGCCCATCGCTTGCAGGTTGCTGGCGGCGGCGTTGATGCTGGTTCTCTGGACGCCGAGCATGGCGGCTAGCTGGGCCTGCTTCAGGCGAAGCGGCGCACCGTTGCCGCCATGGTGCAGACGAAGCAGCCACTTGGCCAGACGCTCCGACACGCGATGGGAGGCGTTGCAGGCGGCTTCCTGTTCCAGAAGCGTCAGGCGTTGAACCGCCTGAAGGGCGATGAAGCGCGATAGCCAATCATAACCGAGCGCCTCGCGGGCGGCCGCGGCGGGAACGCGGAACAGCCGAACATCCAGCAGCGGCCGCACGTCGGCGCGGCTGCCGCTAGAGCCCAGAGCGTGATCCCAACCGTAGACGGCGCCCGATACGATAGGCGCGACACAGACTTCACTTCCGGTTGGAAAGGCGCCGAGAACCCCGGACAGGACGAACCAGAGATGCTCCCTGTCCAGAGGAGGCTGCGCGTCGCCTGGGAGATCAACCTCTGTTCCCTCGGCGGTCAGGCGCTGCTGGGCATCCGGCGGCAGGACGCGATAGACCGGGTGATCACGGATGCTGGGCCGGGGGCGGCCGTGAGGTGGGGCGGACGGGGATAGAATGGCGGCGGAATCTGCAGGCATGGGGCCTCCTGACCAGAAGCCCTGCCATGGCTGCCGCAGATCGCCACTCACATGGGTTAGTCGCGGCTGGGCGGCGCATCCGCGAGATCGTCGGCGATGCTGAGGCCTGCGGCCAAGGCCAGGCCCTGCAGGTCAGGCAGGACGGCCCGTCCCGTCCGGTAGTCGACCAGGCCTGCTCGCCGAAGTTGCTGCAGCGTCCGGTTCATGTGCACGGCGCTGAGGCCCAGGATGTCTGCGAGCATGTCCTGGGTGAGAGGCAGGTGAAGGACGCCGGGTTCCGCCGCGCCGAGACGGCTTTGCCGCTCGTACAACTCCAACAGAAGGTGCGCCGTTCGCTCATAGGCGCTGAGCCGACCCAGCCGAATGACATGCCGCGCCAGCCGCAGGCGCTCCGCCGAGCGAAAATGCCGCCAGGCTTCCAGAAGACGCGGGCTGACGTCTACGCCTTCGGAAATCGCCGCCCACAGCAGGGAGGCGTCAAGGGTGGAGGCGTCGGTCAGCGCCCAGACCGCCATGTCGGCGTCCACGACGTCGGCGGCCAGGATGACGTCGCCGGGCAGGCTGAGACCCACGATCTGACGACGGCCGTCTTCCAGCATGGCGCCGCGGGCGATCCAGCCGCGCGCCACCACACGGGCGTCCTTGCGTTCCGGATGAAGGGAAACAGCGCCGCCGGGCGGGTGAACCATGGCAGGACCGTGAAACCAGCTACGGATGCGTTCGATGTCGCCAGGCGACAGCACGGCGAAGCTGAACAGCATCCGCTCCAGCGACGCCGCGGCTATGTCTACATCATCTTGATAAGACTGATTCTTCATCCCTCTGACCAACAGCACGGCCGAGGGTGTTTCGTTCTTTACATAGGTTAGTCCAAGGGCTTGACGGTGACGCTTGCGGCGCCGGGAGCGGAAGCCGTCAGGCGCGGTAATAGGAATCCGAGCAGAGGGTGCGCAGTTGGCGCCACGTGGCCTTGCCCTCGAGCTGGAAAAGTTCGGCCTGGGTATAACGATCCGAGATCAAGGCCTTGCGGACTTCGCTGGGTATGCGGAAGCGGCCGCTGCGCGCGAGTTCGAAGGCCCGCTCGATGACTGGTGTTCTATTCATGATACAAACTCCCCTGTTACGGGAAGGCAATGCGGTTGCGCCCTGAGGGGTTCATTGTGTCGCCTTTGAGGCGCTGTGGAACCTCGGCTGTTCGAGCCGATGGCAACATTCGCGAAGATTCGGCGTTGTGGTCGCGCCAGGCCACAGGGAACCACAATGCACGACCACAGCCGTTTGCTGGAAAACAAGCTGCAACGACGCGACGTCATTACGGATGGCGAAAGGCAGGCGCTCAGGAGCGTGCTGACCCATGTCGTGTTGAAGCCCGCCGGCAGCGACATCGTCACTCAGGATGCGTTGGTCGATCATTCCAGCCTCGTCATCGACGGCTTCTGCGCGCGCTATCGCGATCTGAGCGACGGACGGCGGCAGTATACTCAGATCAACCTGCCCGGAGACTTCATCGACCTGCACGGCTTTGTTCTGAAGCGCGTCGACCATGGCGTGCGTGCGCTGTCCGACTGTCTCATCGCCGAGGCGCCGCATGAACGCCTGCGCAAACTGACGGAAGAGCACCCGCATTTGACGCGCTTGTTATGGCTGGAGACGGTGGTGGACGCCGCCATGCACCGTGAATGGCTGCTGGCCCTAGGTCGACAGGAGGCGCTGGAGCGGACCGCCCTGTTGGTCTGTGAAATCTACGCGCGCCTGGAAGCCGTGGGCCTGGCGCGCGACGGCGTCTTTCGTTTTCCCATTATCCAGGCGGAGATTGCGGATCTGCTCGGCATGTCCGCCGTGCACGTGAACCGTACGCTGAAGGTCATGCGCGAGGCGGGCTGGCTGGAGTGGACCGGATCGGAAGTTCGTATTCTCGAGTGGGATCGTCTGGCGAGCGCGGCCGAGTTCAATCCCTCCTATCTGCGGCTGGAGCGACTGCCGGTTTAGCGCCGGGTTACGGCCCCGCCGCTGATCAGGCGGCAGGGCCGGATGGAGTTCAGGCGGCGGGCTGCAACGCCTCGGCGTTGATTGCGGCGTCGGCGATGGCCGTCAGATCCTCGTCCGTCTGGCTTTCTTCCTGAAGGGTCTCGTCCAGCAGTTTGACGGCGTCCTTCAGTCCCATCACCTCGGCCCAGCGCTTGAGCGTGCCATAGCGGGTGATCTCATAATGTTCGACCGCCTGGGCGGCGGCCAGCAGACCGGCGTCGAGCGCTGCCGTGTCCTTGTACTCCTCGGCGATTTCGTCGCCTTCGGCCAGGATGCCTTCGATGGCGTCGCAGGTCTTGCCGCGCGCGGGCTTGCCGATGATCTCGAACACCTGCTGCAGGCGTTCGATCTGGCCTTCAGTCTGCTCGCGGTGCTTTTCGAAGGCTGCCTTGAGGTCGGGCGACTGGGCGGCGCGCGCCATTTTCGGCAGGGACTTCAGGATCTTGCGCTCGGCGTAATAGATGTCGCGCAAGGTGTCGTGGAAGAGGGTTTGCAGCGTTTTCTCGGGCATGGGGCTCTCCTGAAAAAGAATGGGGAGCCTGCGAAGCGGCGGGCGCACAAGCGCGTTCCTAGTGTTCGGATATGGACAGCGCTGAGCGCCACGGAACGCACAGGCCCACGAACTCTTCTGCCGATTTCAGAGTGTAGGAGCGCGACATGAAGAAGTACGCCTATGGCTGGATCACTCTGGCCTTCTTCACCATTTCCATCGTCTTGCATTGGGGCTTTGGCTGGGCCGCCTATGTGAACGAGGCCCGCGACCACGGACAGGCGGCGCAACTGACGCCCTATCTGATGGAGATGGGGCGGGACACCTTCGAGAACTGGCAGTCCGAGTTCCTGCAACTGATCTGGCAGGTCGTGGGGCTGGCCTACTTTCTCTATGTCGGCTCGCCGTCGTCCAAGGAGAACGACGACCGGATGGAGGCCAAGATCGACGCTCTGCTGGAATTGGTCGATCACGAACGCGGCGCGGCGCTGATTGAGGAGATCGACGCCAGCCATCTGCGTCGTCACGGCCACGCGAGCATTCATCTGGACCCGCCTTATGCGGTGCGGAAGCCCGCTGCCGAATAGGAAGAAGCGGCGGACTGTCGTCCGCCCCTGATAGCGTCGTGCACCAAGGCTCGGCGTCAGCGACCCAGGCTGGCTTGCAACTGCTTGGCCCGCTCAAGATGGGCTTCGATCTTGGGCAGGACGTTGCGCGCATGCTCCGCCAAGGCGGGAACGTCCGCCTTGTCGGAGAAGCCGCGGTGAAGGGTGACGGCCTCCTCATGGGCGGCGACCTGTTGATCGACGTAGATCTTATCGAAGTCCGCAGTCGAGGCTGAGCGCAGGTTGTCGATCAGGCCCTTGCGGCGTTGGTCGAGCTCGGTCGGCAAGGTCGTGTCAGGCGCAGCCTGTCCGGCGGCGGCCCTCAGGGCGGTGGAGGCGGCCGCGTGGTCGGTCTTGATCATCTGGGCCAGTTCTTTGACCTGGGCGTTCTTCGATCGCTCCATGGCGATGTCGGCGGCCTGGATCTCGTACATGTCGCCCATGGCGGCGTTGGGCACATAGGCGCTGACCATATTGGCGCCCATGGTCGCGGCCGAGGTCTGACCGACCGGTTCGGAAACGGCATCCTGCGCCTTATCGACGGCTTCGGAACCTTGCTGCTGGTTGCAGGCGGCGAGGGTGAGGGCGGCGGCCGATACGGCCAGGACGGCGACGGTTTGCTTCATCATCATTTGAACTCCTTGGGTAAGATCAGGGCTTGGCGGCCACGCCAGGGGTGACGGGCGCCAGTTCTTGCGCCTGGGTCTGAGGCGGAGGCGCATCGACCTGCTGCAGGCCGTCGTCCGGCGTTTCGCGGATTGATAGGATGGCCTCCTGCGCGCGCATCAGGGGCGCGGCGGCGTCGGCGGCCTGGACATCGGTGGGCGAAGCGACCCGCAGGCGTCGCTGAGGGCCGCTGTCGCTGCCGACCACGACTTCATAGAAACGCATGTCGGCCTCCCAGGGTGAGGGGGCGCGGTGGGCGACGAGGGCGATCGGTCATGTCTTTTTTCCTCCCTGTGACAGGAAGTTAAGCGGCGGGGCGCGGGGGTGTTCCAAACGCTCAAGCCTGAACACGCCGTCACATGACACGCTCCAGCGGCGCCTCAGCTCCCGTCATTCGTGGATCGGGAACCTTGGTTTCGGTGCGGAGAAAGCCGGTTGCCGCCGTGGCCAGATAGACGATGAACAACAGGACCAGGAGGACGCCGACAAGGATCAGCAGCCGTCTGGGGCGTCGCAGGATTGGGGGCTTTTCCTTGTTCGCGAGAGGCAAGGGCGAACTCCTTTCGTACTGGAAGGAGAAGGAAGAGGAGCGGTGCCTGTTCCATACGGTCCCGGTCGGCTCTCTATTTCTGGCGCGGCGGTTCGTGAGCTGGCTCAGGGGGCTTTGAGGCGTCGTTGCGCCAGGCCAGAACAGCCCTCGCCAGCTCTTCCGCCGCCAGCCGCACCTCATCCTGAACGGCCCGGTCGCGGTCGAGGGCGTCGTGGCTGGTGGCGTAGGGCTCCCAATAGCCGATGTAGCGGTCGATCTCCGCGTCGGCGCCGGCGGGCGACAGCTTCATCGAGACCAGCCAGTCGGACAGGGAGCGGCGCACGTTTTCCGCGCCTTCTACATCGCCATGGACGACCAGGGCGAAACGCCGACCCGCCAGGTGACGGGGATAGGGCCAGTCGGCCAGTTCAAGCGCCTTGGCCAGGGCGACGGTCTTGCCGTGCGTCGTCGTGGGATCTGGATTGCCGCCGTCGGCGCAGACCAGCCGGTCCATCATCAGCTTGAAAGGGCTGGAGGCGTGATACCAGTTGACCGGGGTGACGATCAGGACGCCGTGCGCGCGGACCCACATTGGATAGATGTCATTCATCCAGTCGTGGACCTGGCCCAGGCTGTAGTTGGGATAGCAACTGCACGGCCAATGGCAGAGGGCCGCTGCTGTGGAGAAGCAGGCCTTGCAGGGATGAATTTCCCGGCCGTATTCCGACGCCAACCGCGACAGGTCGAGGATTTCTGCCGCCATGCCCGCGCGCCTCTCAACCACCTCGCGGGCGATCTGGACCAGCCGCCAACTCTTGGACATTTCGCCGGGGCAGGTGTGCTCGGAACGGCTGGAGGCGTTGATGATCAGGATGCGCGAGGGCCCGGCGGCGTCGTCATGCTGCGCCTCGGCGGCGCGGAGGGCCGCGTGAGCGTCCAGCCAGTCCAGAGCCAGTTCATAGTCCGGCTCGGCGAAGCTCGGACCGGCGGGGCGTGTCAGCGGCGATTTTCGACCCCCGATGTAGCCGTCCCAGGCTGCGGCGGCCAGGCGGTCGATCTCGTCGCGCAGAGGGTCGAAGGCGGGGTCCGCGAACCGGCTGCGGAAGCGGGTTTCAAAGGTTGTACGGTCCAGTTCTGGGCTGGGCATGCCCTTGCGCGGCTCAGGGACGGATAGAGCTTGGGGAACGGGATCTGGCATGCGGCTTCTCCTGCTCGGGTGCGTCGGAAACGTCGCGGCTGAACACGACGTTCCGCCGCAGGAGGGGAACGCGCGGACAGGGGGGGACTTAGGAAGGCATGCCCTTCACATGTCTACAGGAGCCGTCATGTCCGACCGCCTGACAATGCAGGATCCTCGCCATCAGTATCCGCGTCCGCCGTTTCCACGGCAGCCGCAGCCGGCGCCGGGTCTGGTCGCGAAGATGGAGCCCAAGCCCGATCATGGCGAGGAAAGCTATCGGGGCCATGGGCGGTTGAAGGGGCGCCGCGCCCTGATAACGGGGGGCGATTCCGGCATCGGTCGCGCGATCGCTGTCGCCTACGCCCGCGAAGGCGCCGATGTCGCGATTTCCTATCTTCCCTCAGAGGAGGCCGACGCGCGCGAGGTGATCGCCCTGATCGAGGCCGAAGGCGTCAAGGCGTTGGCCTTGCCCGGCGACGTGCGTGACGAGGCGTGGAATGCGACCATGGTGGCGCGCACGCTCGAGGCCTTCGGCGGTCTGGACATCCTGGTCGTCAACGCGGGCCGACAGCAGTTTCGCGAGGACGTGGGTGAAGTCTCGACCGAGGATTTCGACGCTACGCTGAAGACCAACCTCTACGCCCTGCACTGGCTGTGTCAGGCGGCGGCGCCCCATCTGCCGCCGGGCGCGGCGGTCATCACCACCGCCTCGATCCAGGCCTATGAGCCGTCGGACATCCTGTTGGACTACGCCACCACTAAGGGCGGGATCGTCACCTACACCAAGGCCCTGGCGAAGCAGCTGATCGAGAAAGGCGTGCGGGTGAACGCCGTGGCGCCGGGCCCCTTCTGGACGGTTCTGCAGCCCAGCGGCGGCCAGCCGCAGGAGAAGGTCGAGAAATTCGGCGCTCACAGCGCCTTCGAACGTCCGGGTCAGCCGATCGAGATCGCGCCGGTCTACGTGCTGCTGGCCTCGCAGGAGGCGAGCTTCGTCACGGGCGAGGTCTGGGGCGTCACCGGCGGCGCCGGGATCGCCTGAGCTTTCAGACCTCGAACACGCGATAGGGCGTATCGCCCATCGTCCGCAGCACGGGCAGGGCGACATTGTAGACCGGGACGCCGCGCGCCGTGCGGCCTTCCGGCGCGCCGCGATGCGCATGGCCGTGCAGCACCAGCTTGACGTTCTCATAGCGATCGACGACCTCGGCCAGGCGCGACGAGCCGAGGAAGGCGTGGATCTCCGGCGGCTCGCCGATCACCGTATCCACCACCGGGGCGTAGTGGAGCAGAACCACGCTCCGCTCGGTCCGCAGCGTTCGGATCGAATTTTCGATGAGATTGGCGTCCTCAACCGCCTCATTGACGAAGGTCTTGATAGAGGCCTCGCCGAAGGAGCTGAGCATGTAGCGGCCGAAGCCGCCGACGAAGCCCTTGCCTCCGGCGAAGCCGACGCCGTCGATCTCATAGGCCTCGCCGGTCAGCATCTTGACCCCGGCCTCGGTCAGCATGCGGATGACTTCCTGCGGTTGGCCGCACTCATGCTCGTGATTGCCGAGGACGCCGACCATGGGGATGCGGCAGGCGCGCAGATCCTCCAGCAGGTTCTCCACCTCGACCGTCTTGCCGAAATTGACCAGGTCGCCGCACAGGCACAGCACGTCCGCGTCTTCATGCACCCGGTCGAACAGGTCGCGATAGGCGCGATGCGAGGTCTCGCCGACATGCAGGTCGCCGACGGCGGCGACGCGCAGCTTCTTCTTCGGTCCGGCTTCCATGCCCGGTTGAGGCGTCTGGCCTTCAGCGGCGGAGGCGGCGGTTTCAGGCGACGGGGTCATGGCGTTCCTCCAGGCCCTTGCCCACCACGTCGCCGAAACCCCATTCGGAGATGTCGGCGATGTAGTCGCGCGGGCTGAACAGGCGGCCGCGGCAGACCTTCACGCGCGGCGCCGGCAGATCGACCTGGGCCTGCAGGCGGCCGATCAACTCCGTCATCAGCCACGCCGGCACCAGGCCGCGCTCGGTCGGATAGGCGAAGCGGAAGTTGAGCAGATGCGCCATCAGCACCTCCCAATAGAGATCCATCTGATCCAGCAGCGACTTCCAGTCGATGGCGTCGGCCTGCTTCAGGATGACGTGGTTCACATCGGCGCCGTCGTAGCGATAGCGGTCCTGGATGAAGGCCTTGGACAGGATCAGGGCGGTCGGCGGCGTGATCGTCACCTCATGCCCGTAGACGGTGATGCGGTCCGGCCCGAACCAGCTGTCGGACACGGCGATGGTGCCGTTCGACATGGCGAAGATGACGTCGAAGAAGTGCTTGTCGTCCTGCCAGACCTTGGCGATCCAGCGCTCGTCCTCGACGTCGGTGCGATAGCCGCGCGCCTGGAAGAAGGCCAGAATCCGGGGGTAGTCGCCGGGCTTGCAGAAGACGTCCAGATCCTTGGTAGGACGACGGATGCCCGTATAGGCCGTGACGGCGTAGGTGCCCGACAGCAGGAATGGCACGCCGGACTCCTTCAGCAGGCGCAGGGCCTCCTCGTAGAAGGCGCGCGCCTCGGGCGGTGGTTCGAAGGCGGGATCGGCGACCGTGTCGGACATGGGATCAAGTTCCTGAACAGGGCAGGGAAACGGCGTGCGGAGAAACGCGGTTCCGTTTCTGTGCGTGACCGGACGCCGGTGAACCGTCGCGACGTGGAGGCGTTGGCCCAGGATGGTCGACGTCGCCTGGACACCCTATTGCGGGCCTGCGCCCGATCCCGCCGAGGCGCTCGGGCGGTGGAACGGCGATCTGATCCTGTTGTCTGTGATGGCGGTGGCGACGACGGCCGGATTGATCCTGCTGCGTGAACAGCAGAGGGGACGCTTCAGCGCGGCGATGGCGGTGCTGGCGCTCGGCTTCATCTCGCCGCTGTGCCCCTTGAGCTCCGCCCTGTTCATGGCGCGGACCCTGCATCACCTGCTGTTGGTTTTGGCGGCGGCGCCCCTGCTGGCCTTGTGCCTGCCTCGGCTGAAATCGCCGCGTCTGGCGGCGGCGACGGCGGTGCAGGCGGTGGTCTTTTGGGCCTGGCACGCGCCGGAGCCCTACGCTCAGGCTCTGTCGCATGACGGAACCTATTGGCTGATGCAGATCAGCATCCTGGGAAGCGCCGTCTGGTTCTGGGCGGCGGTTCGCAGCGCAAGGGGGCATGCGGCCGTCGCGGCTCTGCTGGCGGCCATGCTGTTGATGGGGCTCCTGGGCGCCTTGATCGTGTTCGCGGGCCAGCCGCTCTATGCGCCGCATTTCGCCAGCACCATGGCCTGGAACATGACGCCGCTGGAGGATCAGCAGGCGGCCGGGCTCATCATGTGGGCGCCGGCGGCGGCGGCCTACCTGCTGGCGGCCCTGTGGCGGATTCACGGTTTGCTGAAGCCGGCGGGCGAGGCGGCGGCATGATCGACCGGCTGATCGCCCAGGCGCTGGAGTGGGCCGCCGGTCATCATGACGAGGGGCGCTATTCTCCCGTGGCCATTTGGTTTCACTGGATCATGGCAGGTCTGGTCGTGTTCCAGTTGGGCTGGGGCTGGTGGATGGGCCGGCTGCCGGTCGGCGGAGAGAAGGTCGCGGCCTATGAGGTCCATTTCGCCGTCGGCGTGCTGATGCTGTTGCTGGTGATCGGCCGCCTGACCTGGCGGCTGGTCGCGCCGAATCTGATCAATGACGCGGACAAGCCGGGCTGGGAAAGCACGGCCGCCCACGTCACCCACTATGTCTTCTATCTCTGCCTGTTCGGCCTGCCGTTGTCGGGTTGGGCGATGATGTCGGCCACAGCGCGAGACGCCCAACTGGCGGCGGCGGGCTTCATTCCCTGGCCGCTGCTGCCGATGCAGGATCTGTCGAATCGTCAGCTCTGGGCGGTCGAGGCGGCGGCCGAGTGGATGCACTGGGGCCTCGTCATCGCCCTTCTGCTGATGATCCCGATCCATGCAGGGGCCGCGCTGAAGCACCATCTGATCGACCGCGACGACGTCTTCCACGCCATGCTGCCGGTTGTTCCGCAGCTACGGCCCCGACGCACGCGATGGCAGCGGCGATGGCGGGCGCTGGAGAAAAGGGTTGCGACGACCGTTCGGAGGCTGCGGCGCGGCCGCACCCGCTTCCAGGTCTAGAGTCGGTCCAGGATCGCCTGCATCTGGGCGATCTCCCGCTCTTGAGCGACGATGATTTCGTCGCACAGGGCGATGAGCTCAGGGTCGGTCAGCTTGGCCTTTCCGCACATCAGGATCGCCCCGGAATGATGAGGGATCATGCCGCGGATCAGCTCCTGGTCGTTAATGGCCGCCTGGGTGCGCATTGCGTAGAAGCTGGCGGCGAAGACGAAGGCGGCGATCCCGATGATGATCCAGTTGGTGCGCCTGTTCTGAAACATCGAGCGCATCGACAGCAGCATCACCACGGCCATGGGCGCGACCATCATCAGCGTCATATAGACGTTGTTCAGGTTGAAGCGGAAATGATCGAGCGTCGCGATCATGGTGAACATCACCAGATACATGATGACGAAGTCGATCAGCAGTTCGAATGCGAGATTGCGATAGCTGTGGGCGTGCATCAGCGGCCTCCACCGGGTTGTTCTAGTCGTGAGACAACCAATCGCTGTGTGCGTGGTCTGTTCCCGAGGAGTTCAGCCGCCGTCGGAACGAGCGGGGCGGCGGATTTCGCGCGACGCGGCCGGGC
>DJDA01000003.1 GCA_002430835.1 Brevundimonas sp. UBA5936 | reverse complement strand
GGCGGCGCGGGCGGCGGCGTCCTTGAGCTCGTTCACGCGGGCGCGGTCGGCGGGCGACAGGCGCGACAGGGCGCGTTCAAAGGCGGCGGTCTGTTCGGGCGAGAGCTGGGTCATGGCGGCCAGCTTGGCCGCAGGGGCTGTAAATCCGGTTAAATAACCGCACGCGGTTCGATATCCGGCGCGCCCAGCACCACAGGCCGCGCCCACCAGCCCGGCCGATCCAGGGCGAAGGCCGCCTCGATCGCCGCCGCGCGGTCGTCAAACAGGCCGAAGACCGTCGCGCCCGACCCCGACATCCGCGTCAGCCGACAGCCCGGCGCGGCGCGCATGGCGCTCAGCGCCTCTTCGATGCCCGGCGTGACGGCCAGAGCGGGCGCCTCCAGGTCGTTCCGCTGGACCGACAGCCAGTCGATCACGGAGGGGGGGGACCAGTCGGCGGGCCCCGACGGCCGATCCGCATCCCCGACGGGCGCGGCGTCATAGGCGCGATAGACCGCCCCCGTCGGCGACGGCAGGCCGGGGTTCAACAGCACGCCGTGCAGCGTGGGCAGGCGCGGCTCGTCCTCGAGCGCCTCGCCGACGCCCGAAGCCCAGGCCGGGCGGGCGCGCAGGCACATGGGGCCGTCCGCCCCGGCGGCCAGAGCCAGACGCTCCAGCGCGTTTTCCGTCAGATCGAGGCCCAGCAGGCGCGCCGTCAGCCGCAGCGCCGCCCCTGCGTCCGCCGAACCGCCGCCCAGACCAGCGGCGATGGGCAGACGCTTGTCCAGTGTCACGGCCACGAGCGGATCGCCGATCCCGGCCGCCTCGCCCAGGGCGCGCAGGGCCTTGAGGATCAGGTTGTCGCCCTCCCCGTCCAGTCCGGCGGCGAACGGCCCCTCGACCCTCAGCGACAGGGCCTCGGCGCGGCGCACCGTCACCCGGTCGCCGACATCGGCGAAGACGGCCAGGCTGACCAGCGGATGATAGCTGTCGGCCCGCACCGGCCCGACATGCAGCAACAGATTGATCTTGGCCGGCGCCAGGCCGCTCAGAGCGTCGGAAACGGACATGACGGCGTCAGTCGTCCGCGCCGCCTGCGGACCCCAGCCCCTTGTCCCCGCTCGGATCCTGGCCCAGGCGGTCGCGCAGCTTGGCCTCGACCTCGCCGCGGCGCTTGTCGTCGACCTCCAGCGTCAGGACGCGGTTCCACTGGAAGCCCGCTTCACGCTGACGGCCCACGGCCCAGTAAGCGTCGCCCAGATGGTCGTTGATCTCGGCGTTGGCGGGCTCCTTATCGACGGCGCCCTCCAGGTTGACCACCGCCGCCTCATACTGCCCCTGACGATACTGGGCCCAGCCAAGGGAGTCCTGAATGTTGCCGTCCTTGGGCTCGGCGGCGTGGGCGCGCGCGATCATGGCGGAGCCCTCCTGCACCCGCGTCCCGGTGTCGACCCAAAGATAGCCGAGATAGTTCAGCAGGGTCGGATTGTCGGGCTGCATCTGCAGGGCGGCCCACAGCTCGGCCTCCGCCTCGGTGTCCCGGTCGAGGGATTCATAGGCCGCGCCGCGCAGGAAATGGACCTCGAAACCTTGATCCGCCGTGTTCAGCAGCGGGCCGTTCAGCAGCTCCAGCGCCGCTTCGTGACGCTCCATCTGCATCAGCTGACCGGCCAGCATATAGGCCACGCCCGCCTCGTCGGGACGCACGGCGGCGGCGCGGCGCAGCTCAACCAGGGCCTCTTCATCCCGTCCCGCCTTGCTCAGGCTCATGGCCGTCTGGATGCGGGCGGCGGCGTAGAGGGCGGGCGAGGCCTCGCTGACCTCGGCCAGGGCCGCCCGGCCCGCGGGCTCGATCCCGCCCTGGATCAGGGTCTGGCCGACCAGAAGCTGGGTGTTGTCGCTGGGCGACAGGTTCTGAGCCAGTCGCAGATAGACCACGCCGAACTCATGGGCGCGCTGGGCGATCATCTGGTCAGCGGCGGTGCGCAGCGCCTGGGCCGCGCCCTCGCGCAAGTTCGGCAAGGCGGGCGGGCGGCCCTTGGCCAGCACCCGCTCGCGCCCCTGGATCACGCGCCGGTCGGCCGTTCCGGCGGTGATGGCGGCGTCATACTGGACCAGGGCCTCGTCGCGACGGCCGCGACGTTCAAGGAACTCGCCGTACGGTTGGCGGAACAGGGCGCCGGCGATGGCGTGGCTGGTCAGGTCGCGCCATTCGGCGTCGGCCTCGTCATAGCGACGGCGCTGCTCCAGCAGGCGGGCGCGATTGGCGCGCGCCACCATGGCGCTGACCGGATCGAAATCGGCGGGCGGCATGGCCAAAGCGCGGTCCCAGTCCTTGGCGGCCGCGGCGATCCAGCCCTGGACGTAGAAGCCCGCGCGGTCATGCGGCTCGCCGACCGGCGCGCTTGTCAGCAGGGCGTCGGCGCGGCGGGCGTCGCCGCCGGCGTAGACCTGAACCGCCTGCACCAGGCGCCCCGCCTGGACGATGACCGGCGACACCTCGGGATCGGTCGGAGCGATGCGGCCCGCCTCGTCCAGATCGCCGGCCAGAAGCGCAGCGGTAAAGGCCTGTTCGCGCACGCGCGGCTGTTCCGGCGTCAGGGCGTAGACGCGGGCCAGATAGTCGGCGCCGACTGCGCTCTCGCCGCTGGTCAGGGCGTTGCGGCCCGCCAGATAGAGGCCGAAGGCGCTGTTCTTCTCGGCGTCCAGAGGGATCGGCGCCCAGACGGCGGGAATGGGCGCGACCTTGGGTTCCTCGGGCGTTTCCGGCTCATCGGCGATGATGATGTGCGGGACGGGATCGCCGTTCGGCTCGGCATCCTGTGCATCTGCGTCCTGCGCGTCTTCGGCCGGGGATTCCGGCGCGGGCGCAAGAGCCTCCTGCGCCAGGGACGGCGCGGCCAGCGACAGCGCAAGGGCGGAAGCCGCCAGGAACAGGACAGGGCGAGAAGAGACGAAACGCATGGCCGGACCCTTCACGCTTTCCCTTTCGCCCGCAAGAGTCTGAAAGCGCAAATCCCTCTCCCGGTGGGAGAGGGTTGTCGTCTTACATGTTCGGATAGTTCGGGCCGCCGCCGCCTTCCGGCGTGGTCCAGACGATGTTCTGCGACGGATCCTTGATGTCGCAGGTTTTGCAGTGGACGCAGTTCTGGGCGTTGATGACGAAGCGCGGATCGGCGCGGTTCGCTTCGTCCGCATAAACGACTTCGTACACCCCGGCCGGGCAATACAGCCGCGCGGGCTCGCCGTACTTGGGCAGGTTGACGTTGATCGGCACCGACGGATCCAACAGCTTCAGGTGCGCGGGCTGGTCCTCGGCGTGGTTGGTGTTGGAGATGAAGACGCTCGACAGCTTGTCGAACGACAGCTTCCCGTCCGGCTTGGGGTAGAAGATCGGCTTGTGCTGCGAAGCAGGTTCGGTCGAGGCCGCGTCGGTCTTGCCGTGGCGCAGGGTGCCGAAGAAGGAGAAGCCGCCCGTCAGGTGGTTGACCCACAGGTCGAACATGCCGACCGCCCCGCCCATCATGGTGCCCAGCTTGGACAGCAGAGGCTTGGCGTTGCGGACGACCTTCAGCTCCTTATAGACCCACGAGCGCAGGTATGCGGCCTGATAGGCGCTCAGCACGTCGCCCTCGCGGCCCTCCATGACCGCGTCATAGGCGGCGTCGGCGGCCAGCATGCCGGTCTTCATGGCGTTGTGGCTGCCCTTGATGCGCGGCACGTTCACGAAGCCCGCCGAACAGCCGATCAGGGCGCCGCCGGGGAAGGCCAGTTTCGGCACCGACTGGAAGCCGCCCTCGGTGATGGCGCGGGCGCCGTAGGAGATGCGCGTGCCGCCCTCCAGATGCTCGGCGATGGCCGGGTGGTGCTTGAACTGCTGGAACTCGTCGAACGGCGACAGGAAGGGGTTCTTGTAGTTCAGGTGGACGACGAAGCCGACGGACACATAGCGATCGCCGAAGTGGTACAGGAAGGAGCCGCCGCCCGTCTTGTCGTCCAGCGGCCAGCCGGTGGTGTGCTGGACCAGGCCGGGCTGGTGCTTCTCGGCCGGGATCTGCCACAGCTCCTTCAGGCCGATGCCGAACTTCTGGGGATCAGCGGCGTCGCACAGGTTGTGGCGGGCCATGATGGTCTTGGCCAGCGAACCGCGCACGCCCTCGGCGATGAAGACGTATTTGCCGTGCAGTTCGAGGCCCGGCTGGAACTCGCCAGTCGGCTTGCCCTCGCGGTCGATGCCGAAGACGCCCGCGACGACGCCCTTCACCCGGCCCGTTCCTTCTTCCCAAACGACATGGCTGGCGGCCATGCCGGGATAGACTTCGACGCCCAGCGCCTCGGCCTGTTCGGCCAGCCAGCGCGCGACATTGCCCAGAGAAGCGATGTAGCAGCCGTCATTGTGCATGAAGGGCGGCAGGGCGAACATCGGCAGGGAGGCCTGGCCCTGCGGGCCCAGCACCAGGAACTTATCCTTGGTCACCGGCGTCTCCAGCGGCGCGCCGCGTTCCTTCCAGTCAGGGAACAGCTCGTTCAGCGCCTTTGGATCGATGACCGCGCCGGACAGGACATGGCCGCCGATCTCAGCCGACTTCTCCAGCACGGCGACGGAAATCTCCTTCCCGTCCTTTTCGGCCCGCTGTTTCAGGCGGATGGCGGCGGACAGGCCGGC
>DJDA01000024.1 GCA_002430835.1 Brevundimonas sp. UBA5936 | reverse complement strand
CTTGACCCGGTCGCCGCGCTTGGGCGGGTTCTTCAGCGCCAGCTCGACGCAGCGCACCGTGTCCTGGATGTGGATGAAGGCCCGCGTCTGGCCGCCCGAGCCGTGCACCGTCAGCGGATAGCCAAGCGCGCCCTGCATCAGGAAGCGGTTCAGCACGGTGCCGTAGTCGCCGTCGTAGTCGAAGCGGTTGATCAGGCGCTCGTCCTGACGGGTTTCCTCGGTCTGAGCGCCCCAGACGATGCCCTGGTGCAGGTCGGTGATCCGCAGCCCGTCGTTCTTGGCGTAGAACTGGAACAGCAGGGCGTCCTGCGTCTTGGTCATGTGATAGATGCTGCCGGGGTTCGGCGGAAACAGGATCTCCTGTTCGGTCGGGCCGTGGTCGGTGTCGACCGTGACCTTCAGATAGCCCTCGGGGATGCGCAGGCCCGCCGTGGTGTAGCCGTAGACCCCCATGGTCCCCAGGTGGGCCAGGTGGACGTCCCGCCCGCTTTCGACGATGGCGGCCAGCAGGTGGTTGGTGGCGTTCAGATTGTTGTCGACGGTGTAGAGCTTGTGCCGCGCCGACTTCATCGAATAGGGGGCGGCGCGCTGCTCGGCGAAGTGGACGACGCTGTCGGGCGCCCAGTCGCGGATCAGGGCGACCAGGCGGTCGAACTCCTTGCCGACGGTCAGGTTGACGAAGTCGATGGTGCGGCCCGAGACCTCCTTCCACGCGGCGATGCGCTCGCCCATGGTGCGGATCGGGGTCAGGGAGCGGATTTCCAGCTCATTGTCGATGTTGCGGCGGCTGAGGTTGTCGACGACCAGCACGTCCCAGCCGCGCGCCGAGAGGTGCAGGGCCGTGGGCCAGCCGCAGAAACCGTCGCCGCCCAGAATCATCACGCGCATCAGTCGAACCTCGTTTTCAGCACTCTAACCTGCCTAGCCGAACGCGCGAGGGGGCGAAAGCGTGGCGCTTGGGAGCGGCGAAAGCGACGCAGGGCGGAAAAACAGAGTCCAATTCGTCTGAATCGTCTGAACTCGGAGGGTCTTCCTTTTTTGGCCCGGCAGGATGAGCCGGGGACGAGGTCAGGCGCGTCTGACGCGGCGCCATGGCCCACAGTCCTTGAAATCACGACCTTTTCGGTAGCGGACGATTACAACCGGCGCTGCAAGCCTATCGGATCAGGTCGGATCGGCGTCGAGCGCCATGAGGATCAGCGGATAGGGACGCCCGGCGTCGTCGGTTTCGGCGCGGCCCACGGCCTGGAAGCCGAGCTGCTCGTAGAAGGTGCGAGCGCCGGGGTTGTCCTCATTGACGCTGAGGCGTCGGGCGCCCAACGACAGGGCGTGATCGACCAGCCGGCGCCCGATGCCGGAGCGGTGCAGGCGAGGGTCCACGAACAGGGCCGCCAGTTCATCGCCGGACAGGCCGAGAAAGGCGACCGGCGCCCCGTCCTGTTCCCAGGCCCAGAGGTGGGGATCGCCGCTGTTCAGCCAGGCGGCGACGTCGGCCTCAATGGCGTCGATGGCCTCGGGCGTCAGGAAGTGGTGCGTCGCCTCGACCGCGCGGCGCCAGACGGCGGTGAGGGCGGGGGCGTCGGTCGGCGCCGCGAGGCGGATCAAAGCAGGCTTTCGATCGCCTTGCGGGCGGCGTCGCCGAGGTCGGGGCGCTTCAGGGCCAGGGCGACGTTGGCGCGCAGCAGGCCGATCTTGTCGCCGCAGTCGTGGGTCACGCCCTCGTACTCATAGGCGGTGAAGGTTTGCGTCTTCATCAGCCGGTCCATGGCGTCGGTCAGCTGGATCTCGCCGCCGGCGCCGCGCTCCTGCGTCTCCAGCAGGTCGAAGATTTCCGGCTGCAGAATGTAGCGGCCCGAGATCGACATGTTCGAGGGCGCCGTGCCCTGGGCGGGCTTTTCGATCATGCCCTTCATGCCGTAGCGGCGGCCGTCGTGGGAGGCGGGGTCGATGATGCCGTATTTATGGGTGTCGGCCTCGGGCACGGCCTCGACACCGATGACGTTGCCGCCGACCTCGGCGTAGACCTCGGCCAGCTGCTTCAAGGCGCCGGGCTGAGAATCCACGATGACGTCGGGCAAGATGACGGCGAAGGGCTCGTGGCCGATGATGTCGCGGGCGCACCAGACGGCGTGGCCCAGGCCCTTGGGCTGCATCTGGCGGGTGAAGCTCATCTCGCCGGCCTGGGCCAGCTCGGCGTTCATGATCTCCAGGATCTCGGTCTTGCCCTTGGCCAGGAGCTGGGCCTCAAGCTCGATCTGATGGTCGAAATAGTCCTCGATCGCCTGTTTGGCGCGGCCGGTGACGAAGACGATGTGCTCAATCCCCGCCTCGCGCGCCTCTTCCACGATGTAGGAGAGGATCGGCCGGTCGACGACGTTCAGCAGCTCCTTCGGCGTGGTCTTGGTGCCGGGCAGAACCCGCGTGCCGAGACCGGCCACGGGCAGGACCGCCTTGCGCAGGCGGGCGGGGGAGGTCGTCATGGATCGTCCTGATCAGCCTTGGGGCGCCTGTCATAGGCGTAATTCGTGAAGCTTCCAAACGCCCTCAGGCTGATCGGGTTCGCCTATTCCACCGTCACCGACTTGGCCAGGTTGCGGGGCTGGTCGACGTCGGTGCCCTTCTGGACGGCGGTGTAATAGGCCAGCAGCTGCATGGGCACGGCGTAGACCAGGGGCGAGATCAGGGCGGGGCAGTCCGGCGCATGGACGCGGCGGATGCCTGCGCCGTGCGGGTCGGGCGCCTTTTCCGGAGCGATCATGATGACCGGGCCGCCGCGCGCGGCGACTTCCTGAAGGTTGGAAGCGGTCTTCTCGAACAGGTCGTCCAGCGGCGCCAGCGCCACCGTCGGCGTCGCCTCGTCGATCAGGGCGATGGGGCCGTGCTTCAGCTCGCCCGCTGCATAGCCCTCGGCGTGGATGTAGCTGATCTCCTTCAGCTTCAGCGCGCCTTCCATGGCCAGCGGGAACATCGGGCCGCGGCCCAGGAACAGGACGTCGCGCGCCTTGGCCAGGTCGACGGTCAGGGCGTGGATGCCCGCGTCCATCTGCAGGGCTTCGGAGATCAGGCGCGGCGCCTCAAACAGGGCCTTGACCAGTTCCGCTTCCTGAGCGGCGTCGATCTTGCCGCGCGCCACGCCCGCCGCCACGGCCAGCGACAGCAGGGCGGCGACCTGGGCGGTGAAGGCCTTGGTCGAGGCGACGCCGATTTCCGGCCCCGCATGGGTCGGCCACAGGACTTCGGCTTCGCGCGCCATGGAAGAGGTGTGGACGTTGACGACGGCGGCGGTCTTCAGCCCCTGCGCCTTGCACCAGGTCAGGCTGGCCAGGGTGTCGGCGGTCTCGCCCGACTGGCTGACGGCGACGGCCAGCGTCCCCTTGCTCACGGCCGGGTGGCGATAGCGGAACTCCGAGGCGATCTCGACGTCGCAGGGCAGGCCCGCATAGCGTTCGAAGGCGTATTTGCCGATCTGGCCGGCGTAGAAGGCGGTGCCGCAGGCGACGATCTGGATGCGCTCGATGGCGGCGAAGTCGACGGCCTGGACCTTGGCCTTGCCGGAGACCAGGTCGAGGTATTCCGACAGAGTGTGCTGGACGCTGTCGGGCTGTTCATGGATCTCTTTTTCCATGAAGTGGCGGTACTCGCCCTTCTCAACCAGGGCCGAGGAGGCGGAGACCTGAACCACGGCGCGGTCGGCCGGACGGCCCGAGGCGTCGAACATGCGCGCGCCGGTGCGGGTCACGGCGACGTAGTCGCCTTCTTCCAGGTAGGAGATCTTCTGGGTGAAGGGGCCGACGGCCAGGGCGTCCGAGCCCAGATACATCTCGCCCTCGCCCCAGCCGACGACCAGGGGGCTGCCGCGACGGGCACCGAGGATCAGTTCGTCCTCGCCTTCGATCAGGACGGCGAGGGCGTAGGCGCCGGTCAGGCGGTCCAAGGTGGCCTTGAAGGCGTCCAGCGGGGCCATCCCCGCCGCCAGCTTGTGATCCAGCAGATGAGCCACGACCTCGGTGTCGGTCTGGCTTTCGAAGACACGGCCCTCGGCCTCCATCTCGGCCTTCAGTTCGGCGAAATTCTCGATGATGCCGTTGTGGACCAGGCAGACGCGACCGGCCTTGTGCGGGTGGGCGTTGGTCGTGGTCGGGGCGCCGTGGGTGGCCCAGCGGGTGTGGCCGACGCCGACGGTCCCGGCGATCGGGTCGGCGGCCAGCACGGCCTCCAGCTCGCGGATCTTGCCCTTGGCGCGACGGCGCTCGACGCCGCCGTCGTTCTGCACGGCGATGCCGGCCGAGTCATAGCCGCGGTACTCCAGCCGCTTCAGGCTGTCGATCAGGCGAGGGACGACGGGGCCGGTTCCGGTGACGCCGATGATGCCGCACATGAGGTCTGCTCCGATCGGGTGCGGCCGACGCTTTTTGCGCAGGGCCGCGAAATTGAGGTAAGCGAGAGGGTTCAGCCTCCGCCCTTGATCTCCGCTCTAGGAAATCGCGGGGGCGACGACATCAAAAAATGGGTTTCGGAAGGTTTCTTTGCAATTCCGGGGCCGCCAGCGAAGGACGGCCTCTTGGGCGAGAGAAAATACTTCGGCACCGATGGCATTCGCGGCCGGGCCAACACCCATCCGATGACGGCCGAGGTGGCCCTGCGCGTCGGCCTGGCCGCCGGGCGGCTGTTCCGCACCGACGATGATCGCCGCCACCTGGTGGTGATCGGCAAGGACACGCGTCTGTCCGGCTATATGATCGAGCCGGCGCTCGTCGCGGGTCTGGCCTCCGTCGGGATGGACGTGCGGACGTTCGGGCCGCTGCCGACGCCGGGCGTGGCCATGATGACCCGCTCGATGCGGGCCGATCTGGGCATCATGATCTCGGCCTCGCACAACGACTATGCGGACAACGGCATCAAGCTGTTCGGGCCGGACGGCTACAAGCTGTCGGATGAGATCGAGCTGAAGATCGAGGCCATGATGGACGGGGCCCTGGATCAGGATCTGGCGCCGTCGAACAAGCTGGGCCGGGTCAAACGCATCGACGACGCCCCGCCGCGCTACATCGAGATCGCCAAACAGGCCTTCCCCAAACGCCTCAGCCTCAAGGGCCTGCGCATCGCCATCGACTGCGCCAACGGCGCGGGCTACCGCGTGGCGCCGACGACCCTCTATGAACTGGGCGCCGAGGTCTTCCCCGTCGGCGTCGAGCCGAACGGTCTGAATATCAACGCCGAATGCGGCTCAACCTATCCGGCGGCCGTGTCTGAGGCGGTGAAGCGTTATCGCTGCGATATCGGCATCGCCTTGGACGGCGACGCCGACCGGGTCATCATCTGCGACGAAAAGGGCCATGTGGTCGACGGCGACCAGATCATGGCCCTGATCGGGCTGGACTGGGCCAAGCGCGGGCGGCTGAACGGCAACGGCGTGGTCGCCACCGTCATGTCCAACCTGGGCCTGGAGCGCCGTCTGAAGGCCGAGGGCCTGACGCTGGAGCGCACCAAGGTCGGCGATCGCTACGTCATGGAGCGGATGCGCGAGGGCGGCTTCAACATCGGCGGCGAACAGTCGGGCCACATCATCCTGAAGGACCACGCCACGACCGGCGACGGCCTGATGGCGGCGCTGCAGGTGCTGGCCGTCCTGGTCGAGCAGAACGTGCCGATGAGCGAACTGGCGCGTCAGTTCGAGCCGGTGCCGCAACTGCTGCAGAACGTCCGCTACACCGCCGGAAAGCCGCTGGAGGACGCCAAGGTCAAGGCGGCCATGGCCGAGGCCGAGGCGGCGCTGAACGGCTCGGGCCGTCTGCTCGTTCGCCCGTCGGGCACGGAGAAGCTGATCCGCGTCATGGCCGAGGGCGACGACGAAGCCCTGGTCAAGCGCGTGGTCAACGAGGTCGCCGAGGCGGTGAAGGCGGCGGGCTGATCGCCCGCCGCCCGCGCCTTCAGATCGCGGACAGGGCCTGATTCAGGTCGGCCCACAGGTCGTCGACGTTCTCGATGCCGACCGACAGACGCACCAGGTTGTCGCCGATGCCGCTGCGGGCCTTGGCTTCGGGCGTGTAGTCGGAGTGGGTCATGCTGGAGGGGTGCGACGCCAGGCTCTCGGCGCCGCCCAGGCTGACGGCCAGCTTGAACAGGCGCAACGCGTTCAGCATGCGGAAGGCCTCGGCCTCGCCGCCCGGAAGCTCCAGCGAGAAGGTCGAGCCGGAGCCCTTGCACTGGGCCTCGAAGATCGCCTGCTGTTCGGGCGAGGCGTCCGGCCCGCCTGCCGTCAGGACGGCGCTGACGCGCGGATCGGCGCGCAGCCGCTCGGCCAGGATCAGGGCGTTGTCCTGCGCCCGCTCCATGCGGATGTGCAGGGTCTCCAGACTGCGCAGCAGCAGCCAGGCCGTATGCGGATCGGCGGTGGTGCCGCAGATGGTCCGCATCTCGCCGACGCGGGCCATGATGTCGGCCCCGCCCATGCAGCCGCCCGCAATCAGGTCCGAGTGGCCGCCGACGTATTTGGTCAGCGAATAGAGGACGAGGTCGGCGCCCAGCTCCAGCGGGCTCTGCCACAGAGGGCCGAGGAAGGTGTTGTCGACGGCGACTGCCGGCGGTTCGGTCTGACCCAACGCCCTGGCGCCGGCGACCGCGCGGGCGATGTCGACCAGCTGGTTGGTCGGATTGGCCGGGGTCTCCAGATAGACGGCGGCCAGGCGTCCGCCGGTGGCCTTGGCCTGCGCGGCCGCCGCGATCATGGCGGCGTCCAGGGCGTCGGCGCCCTCGGCGGCGGGGACGCTGATCGCCTTGACGCCGTAGCGGGGCAGGATGCGGTCGAACAGGTATTCGGTGCCGCCATAGGCCGGGGCCGTATAGAGGATGACGTCGCCGGGCCGCACCAGGGCCAGCATAGCGGTCGAGATGGCGGCCATGCCGCTGGAGAAGACCAGGGCCTTGTCGGCCTTGTCCCAGACGGCGAGGCGGTCTTCCAGAATCTCAAGGTTCGGATTGTTGATGCGCGAGTAGATCAGGCCCAGGGCCTCGTCCGGGTCGCGCTGGCGCAGGCCGTAGGCGACCTCGAAGAAGCGTTTGCCGTCCTCGGCCGATTTGAAGACGAAGGTCGAGGCCTGGAACAGCGGCGCCTTGATCGCGCCCTCCGACAGGGCCGGATCATAGCCGTAGCCCATCATCAGGGTTTCAGGCGCGAGGGTGCGATCCCCAAGTACGCGGGTGCGGTGACGGTTCATTTTTGTGTTTCCTCTCCTGTCCCGGTGATAGCGGACCCAGGAAAGGCTCGCCAGACGCTAAGTCTCGCAGAGGAAGGCGCGAAGCCTTGGAAATTCCGACCGCCTGAACGGCGCGCGTCAACCGGCGAGGGCGCGGGCCAGGGCCTCGATGCGCTGGCGGATATCCGGTACGGCGATCGTCTCCCAGAAGGCGGCGCGAGCCGGGGGGCCGAGCACGAACAGGCCGGGATCGGCGGCGCCGTCGGCGTGCAGCACGCGGCCCTCGGCGTCGAGGTCGAAGCCCAGATCGACCGCGTCGAGGCGGGCGCGGCCTTCGGCGATCAGGGCGGCGGTCAGGAGCGCGCGGGCGGCGTCGTGGCCGGGCCCGGTGCAGTCGATCAACCAGGCGGCGGGGAAGGCTTGAGCTTCGCCGTTCCGTATGCGGACAGTCAGGGTCACGCCCCGGTCATCGACCTTCGTCGTCTGGGCGCGGCCTGCGACGACGGTCAGGCGGTTCGCCGCCATCAGCGTCTCCAGCACGGCGGCGATCTCGGGCGCGATGCGGTGGCGATGAACGTCCCACCAGGGGCGCAGATGGCGCAGGAAGCGGGCGCGTTCGGCGATCGTCGCGGCGCCCCACAGCGCGGCGGTGATGGGGCGATAGCCCTCCATGACGCGGCGCCAGCCGTGATCGCGGGCCAGGCGCCGCACTGAGGTCAGACGGCGGGACAGGGCGCCGGTCAGCGCCTCGGGCGGCAGGTCGATCGGGGCGTCGTGGTGGGCGCCGTGGGCCTGGGGCAACAGACCGCGCCGTGACACGACCGTCGCCCGGCCGCGCCAGCCCTGGGCCTGAAGCGCCAGGACGACATCGACCATGGTCAGGCCGGAGCCGAGGATCAGCACGTCGTCGTCAGGGGCGATCGCGGCCAGGGCGTCGGGCCGCCACGGGTCGGCGATGCGGCGGGGGCCTTCGCCCGAGACGGCGGGGCGGGGCGGCGGGTTGCCGGTGGCCAGCGCCACGGCGCGGCCGGGGATGCGGGCGCCGTCGGCGAGGAGGACGGTCTCGCCTTCGATGCGGACGGCCTCGCCCTTCACGCGACGGATCAGGCCGGGATGGGCGGCTTCGGCCTCGGCCAGGCGGGCCTGTACATAGAGGCCGTAGAGACGGCGCGGGGCGAAGCCGTTCGGATCGGCGAAGGCGGGGGCGTGGAGCGCCAGCCAGTCGGTGAAGTCGGCGGGCCGGTCGGGGCGGGCGCTCATCCGCTCGGCGCGAACGTTGAGGCGGTGGTCGTCCAGGGGCGTGGAATAGGCGACGCCGAGACCGACCTGTTCGCCGCGTTCGATCAGGACCGAGGCCTGGCCCAGTTCGGCCAGGCGCGCGGCCAGCATGGCGCCGGAGAACCCGCCGCCGACGATGACCACGGGGAGGGAGGCGGCGGCGTCGTTCATGGAACAAGCATCGTCCACGACGCCGCCGCCGGTCAAACCGGAATCAGATTTCCTGGTTGAAGGCCCCGATTTCCGGGTGGGCGGCCAGGCGGGGCTTCACTTCCTTGCGGAACAGGTCGCGCATGTCGTCCGCCGACCTCATGCTTTCGACCACCACGACCAGCTCCGGCTTGTTGGAGGAGGCGCGGACCAGCACCCAGGAGCCGTCTTCCAGGTGGACGCGCACGCCGTTGACGGTGATGGCCTCGACGATCCTGCGGCCGAGGATTTCGCCGCCGGACGCCGCCAGTTCCTCGTATTCCTTCACGATTTTGGCCAGGACGTCGTACTTCAGCTCGTCGTCGCAGTGCGGCGACATGGTCAGGCTGGTCCAGGCGTCTGGCAGGGCGGTCTTCAGTTCGCTGAGCGACTTGCCGGGGTTGCGGTCCAGCATGGCCAGGACGGCGCCCGCCGCCACCAGGCCGTCGTCATAGCCGTGGCCCAGATCGCCCGACAGGAAGAAGTGGCCCGACTTCTCGAACCCGGCCAGGGCGCCTAGTTCGGCGGTCTTGCGCTTGATGTAGGAGTGGCCGGTCTTCCAGTAGACGGTGGTCGCGCCGTTGGCCTTGAGCACTTCGTCGGTCTTGTAGAGGCCGGTCGACTTCACATCGACGACGAAGGTCGCGTTCGGGTGGAGGGCCGACAGGTCGCGGGCCAGCATCAGGCCGATCTTGTCGGCGAAGATCTCCTCGCCCGTGTCGTCGACCACGCCGCAGCGGTCGCCGTCGCCGTCGAAGCCCAGGGCCAGGTCGGCGCCGGTTTCTTTCACCTTGGCCGCCATCTGCACCAGCATGGCGTGATCTTCCGGGTTCGGATTGTATTTGGGGAAGGTGTAGTCGAGGTCGGTGTCCATCTCGATCACCTCGGCGCCCATCAGGCGCAGAACCTCGGGGGCGAAGGCGCCGGCCGTGCCGTTGCCGCAGGCGGCCACGACCTTGAGCGGGCGGGACAGCTTCACCTTGGAGGCCACGTCCTTGATGTAGGTCTCGCGGAAGCCCTCGACGCGCTCCAGACGGCCGCCGGGGCGGGCGACGCCCTGGCCGTTCAGGACGATCTCTTTCAGGCGGCCCATTTCGTCGGGACCGAAGGTCAGCGGCGCCTGGGCGCCCATCTTCACGCCGGTCCAGCCGTTCTCATTGTGGCTGGCCGTGACCATGGCGACGCAGGGGCAGTCCAGCGCGAACTGGGCGTAATAGGCCATCGGCGACAGGGCCAGGCCGATGTCCAGCACCTCCATGCCGCCTTCCAGCAGACCCAGGATCAGCGCCTGTTTCACCGACAGGGAATAGCCGCGGAAGTCGTGGCCCACGGCGATCTTCGGCGTCTGGCCGATTTCTTGGACATAGGTGGCCAGGCCAAGGCCCAGGGCCTGGATGCCCAGAAGGTTGATCTCTTTTTCCAGAATCCAGCGGGCGTCGTATTCGCGAAAGCCGGTCGGCTTGACCAGGGGCAGGGTTTCATACTCCGCGGTGTTGGGGCGGATGTCCTGACGGGGCTTTTGCATAAGTCTTCCTAGATGGGCCGCTGGGGAGAGCGGGGGCCGTAGTGCAACCTCGGCCTATAGCCTCCCCCTGCTCGAGAGGCCACAACGCGCGACCCCTGTTATGGCTGCGGTCGAGGCGGCTGTAATCTCTGACGTGCGGCGAAACCTTGACCGCCCCCGCGTCGGGGGCCTAGCGAGAAACCCAGATACGGATGCTCCCGGAGACCCTGATGACCCGCCTGATCCTGCTGCGCCACGGCCAGAGCCAATGGAACCTGGAAAACCGCTTCACCGGCTGGGTCGACGTCGACCTGACGGCGGAGGGCGAGGCCCAGGCTCGGCGCGGCGGCGAGCTGATCGCGCAGGCGGGCTTTACCCCGGCGGTCATGTTCACCTCGGTGCTGAAGCGGGCCAAGCGTACCGGCGCCCTGGCGCTGGATTCGGCCGGGTTGAAGGATGTGCCGGTGATCGAGGACTGGCGCCTGAACGAGCGCCACTACGGCGGCCTGACCGGGCTGGACAAGGCCGAGACGGCGGCCAAGCACGGCGAGGACCAGGTCAAGGTCTGGCGCCGCAGCTATGACGTGCCGCCGCCGCCGCTGGCGCCGGGCGGCGAGTTCGATTTCGACGCGGACCCCCGCTACGCCGGCAAGGAAATCCCCGACACCGAGAGCCTGAAGACCACGCTGGACCGGGTGCAGCCTTATTGGGACGCCGAGATCGCCCCGCGCCTGAAGGCGGGCGAGGACGTGCTGATCGCCGCCCACGGCAACTCCCTGCGCGCCATCGTCAAGCTGTTGTTCGCCGTGCCGGACGACAAGATCGTCGACGTCGAGATCCCGACCGGCAATCCGCTGGAGATCGACCTGGACGCCGACCTGAAGCCGGTCGCCGCCCGCTATCTGGACGAGGGGCGGGCGCAGGCTCTGCCCCCAATCGCGAGAGTGATCGCGTGAGCGGGCAGGCGCAAGACGCCGTCTTCATGCGACGGGCCATCGACCTGGCCCTCAGCCGCATGGGCGAGACCTGGCCCAATCCGGCGGTCGGCTGCGTCCTGGTCAAGGACGGGGTCGTACTGGCCGAGGCGGCGACGGCGCCGGGCGGACGCCCCCACGCCGAGGAGCAGGCCGTGCCCGAGGCGGGCGAGGCCGTGAAGGGCGCGACCGCCTATGTGACGCTGGAGCCGTGCGGCGCCCGCTCGTCAGGCCGCAAGTCCTGCGCCCACTTCCTGGCCGAGGCCGGGGTCGAGCGGGTGGTGATCGCCGCCCTGGACCCGTCGCCCTTCGCCTCGGGCCGGGGCACGGAGCGGCTGCGCCAGTCGGGCCTGACGGTCGAGACGGGTCTGTTGTGCGAAGAGGCTTCGGTGCTGAGCGAAGGCTTCCTGCACCGTCTGGAGACGGGCCGCCCGATGGTGCGCGTCAGCCTCGACGGGGCGGGCTTCGACGGCCGCTTCGCCGCCTCCGCGCGCGCCGATCTGACGACCGAGCTGAACCGGCTGGGCGAAGCGGGCTACACTCGTCTGTGGACCCAGGAGGGCGAGCTGGCCGAGGCCCTGCGCGAACAGGGTCTGTTGACGGAGTAGAACGCGGCGACAGCGGGCGGGAACGACGCGAAAACGGTTGTTTCCGCAAAGCTTCCTTAATCCGCCGTAAGCCATGATCGCCCCCATGAGCGAGGCCGTCGAACCCGTCCGCAGGAAGCTGACCCAGGAAGAGGTCGACGCCGTCTGCCTAAAGCACGACCGCCTGTGGCAGGCGCGGCCGGGCGGGGCGCGGGCGGTCTTCGCCTGGATGGACCTGTCAGGCGTGAACTTGCGCGGCCGCAACCTGGCCGACGCCGACTTCACAGCGGCTTGCCTGATCGGCTGCGACCTGACGGGCGCCAAGCTGGACAACGCCAACTTCTTCGGCGCGGACATGCAGGACGTGACCCTGATCGACGCCAACATGCGGCGGGCCGACCTGCGCGGGGCCTGCCTGCGCGGCGCCGACCTGTCGGGGGCCGATCTGTTCGAGGCCGACCTGCGTGAAGGGACCATCGCCGCCAAGGACGCCAAGCTGGGCTTTCGCGTCGTCGAGGCGCGCAAGCGCGCCGACACCCAGGCGCAGGGCGCCGTCTTGGCGGGCGCCAATCTGCAACGCTCGCGCATGACCGGCGTCGTCGCCGTGGCCGCCGATTTCACCGACGCCATCATGAAGGACTGCAAGCTGGTCCGGGCCAATCTGAAACAGGCCAGCTTCCGCGGCGCCGATCTGGCCGGGGCCGACCTGTCGGGCGCCGACCTGTCGGGGGCGGACCTCAGCGACGCCATCCTGGTGGGGGTCAAGGCCGCCATGTGGCGGACGGACGGGGCCAATATGGACGGCGCCCTGGTGGACAACCGCCCGGCGGGCGAGCCGGTCAGCCAGATGCCCGCCGCCGAAATGCTGCGCGACCACGCCCAATGGTGCGAGACGGGCGGGACCGAGGGCCAGCCCTCGGTGTTCGACGGGGTGGATCTGCGGCCGCTGGTCACTATTCGCGGGCTGAACCTGACGGCCCTGTCGGCCAAGGGGGCGGTCTTCTACGGCCTGGACATGGAGGGGGTGCAGCTTCAGGGCGCGCAACTGGAGGGCGCGGACCTGCGCTCGGCCAATCTGCGCCGGGCCGATCTGCGCGGCGCGCGGCTGACGCGGGCGCGGCTGAACGGGTCGGATCTGCGCGAGGCCCAGCTGGGGCCGCTGATGCTGGCGGCG
>DJDA01000019.1 GCA_002430835.1 Brevundimonas sp. UBA5936 | reverse complement strand
GGTGGCGGCGGCAGGTCTGACCGCAGGGTCTTCAGGAACGCCACGGCGGCGACCACGCCCCCGCCGGGGCGTACGACGGCGCTGTTGCGCGCCGCCTGGCCGCGCACCACGGCGGACGGCTCTTCCGGGCGGCCCGGCCAGGTCGTCCCGCTCAGGAAGCTCAACGCCAGAATGAGCGGCGGCGCCAGCCACAGCAGCGGCTTCACGACGCCTTCTCCGTCAGGTCGGACTGAGCCAGGCGTACAGGGAAGGCCAGGCGCAGCCACAGCTTGCCGCTGGTCTGCGGCGGCTCGGCGCCGTCCATCATCGGGCGCGGCGGGGTCAGTTCGTAGCGGAAGCTGACCACGCGAAAGCCCTCGGGCCACTCGCCCAGCTTGTCCAGGAAGGCGAAGGTCGGGCTCCAGCGCAGGTCGGCCTGGACCTCGGCTTCCAGCCACTGCGTCGGCCCGATGGCCTCGACCTTGGCGTTGGTGGTGATCCGCGCGTTGGGCAGGGCGACGCCTTCGGCGGCTTCCAGCAGGCGATGCTCGATCAGCACCTGGGCGACGGCTGGGTTGGAGGCTTCAAAACCCCAGGCGTTCATATCGTCCAGGGCCAGACGGTCCGCGGCTCCGTCGGCGATGCGGCGTGCGGCGTTGGCGGTCAGCCGGGCGGTCGACTGTTCGCTCAACGCATCGATATAGGCGTCAGCCTGGGCGCTGCGGGATTCGAGGGCGGCCACAGGCGCATAGAAGGCGGCGCCCAGCACGAGCGCGCCAAGAAGCATGCGCTCGCGCGGGGTCGTGCGGCGCAGGCGCTCCTTCAGCGTCTCGATCGACGCGCGCGTCGAAGCGACCATGTCAGCCATGAAGCCTTGCAATATCTGTCCTGTATCGTGTTGCGGGCGCGCCCAGGCCGCAATTCGCATCGACCCCCCATGCGCCCTGAGCTATAGCAACCGCTAAGCGTCCATAACAGCTTAGAAATCCAGAGTGGTCGATCAATGCTTCCCAGTCTGAACCGACTCCATCGCCGTTTTTCGACCGTCGTTGCCTCTTCGCATCAATCCGAACGCCGTTTCGATACGCGCGCGGCGCGGGCGGGCTATTCCATGCTCGAAATCCTGGTGGTTCTGGCCATCATCGCCTTGATCGCCGCCGTGGTGGGACCGCGGCTGTTCACTCAGTTGGACAAATCCAAGACCCAGACCGCGCGTCTGCAGATCCGCTCGCTGGAAGCGGCGCTCGAAACCATGCGAATCGACATCGGCCGTCTGCCGACCGAGCAGGAGGGCCTGACCCTGCTGATGCAGGGCAGCGCAGAACAGGCGCCGGGTTGGTCCGGCCCCTATCTGGACAAGGATCTGCCGCCGGACCCCTGGGGCCGTCCCTATATCTATGTGGCGCCTGCGGCTGCGTCGCCGGATGCGCCGGCGGACGCGCGCGCGCGGGTCGTCAGCTACGGTGCTGACGGCCAGGAAGGCGGCGAGGGCGTCAACGCCGATGTGTCGTCCGATCAGGCGCGCTGACCCCGCGGGTCCGCCCTTGGCGGCGGGTTTCGCCGACTCTGGTCAGCGGCTGAGCGGGCGCGACGGCTATAGCCTGATGGAGATCCTGGTGGTGCTGGCGATCTTCGCGCTCAGCTCCGCCATCATCATGCCCTCGACCTCGCGGATGCTGGATCAGACGACGGCCCATGCGGTCTTCTTCGAGTTTCAGCGTCAGGTGTCCGACCTGCGGCGCGAGGCCAATCGCACCGGGGAGCCGGTTCGGATCATCGATCCTTCCATGACCCCAGCCGAAGGTGACCGCGTTCTCGAGCTGCGGACGTCCTGGCGCTACACCCTGGCGCCGGCGCTGGACATCGCCGAGGGCGGCGGATGCGGGTCTGTCAGCGCCAATCTGATCCATCAGGATCGGGTGGTCATGACGCTGCGGACGGATGACGGCGGTTGCCGCTTCATCCGCTATCAGGCCTCGGCGCCGCGATAGTCGCGGACAGGCCGGGCTAGAGTTCCGGACTCAGCGGCGGCGCCGCTTCGCGCACCTTCATCTCCACGACCAGCGTCTTGGCCGAAGCGTCGGTGCGCGGCCGGACGTCGTGGAAATAGCCGGAGCCTTCCAGGTCCGCGATCAAGCCCGCGATCTTGTCCAGCGCCTCATAGTCCAGGGTGACGCTCAGCATCTCCGTTTCGGCGTTCAGCGCGGTCGGCGTCAGATCTTGCAGGGCCAGGACGCCGATGGCGGCGCCGGCGGCGCTCAACGGACCGGTCCGCTCTTCGATCTGACGATAGGCGACGAGCTTCTTCTGGCTGGCGTCCAGGTTCTGCACCGCAGCGGCGCGCGGGGTGGCGGCGCGGATTTCAGCGGTCTCGGCCTCGACGCGCGCCGTGTCCTTGGCCAGCTCATGACCTTGGCCCGCCAGGAAGGCGGCGAAACACAGGGAGGCGAAGGCCGTCGCGCCGCCCGCCGCCAGGGCCATCTGCTCGCGCGTCAGTTCGACCGGGGCCAGGGCGAAGGCTTCGCGATTGTCCAGGGCCAGCGGCAGGTCAGCCGGCGCGGGAGGGGCTTCTGGTGCATTCGTTTCGGCGCGCTGCAGACGCACGAAGGCGGACCAGGCGGCGGCGTCGTAGCGATCACGACGCCAGGCGGAGGCGAGCAGCGCCTTGCCCGCCCATAGCTGGGCCTCATAGCCCTGCTTCAAGCGCACGATGCGCCAGCTTTCGCCGCGTGGCTGAGCCAGGGTTTCGGGACGGATCAGGGGGCGGGCGGTCACGTCCTTGGCGCTCAGCAGGGCCTCGACGCGATCGGCGTCCCACCACCAGACGCCGAAGTCGTCTCCCGCCTTGCTCAGGGCCGAGCCGGACTGGACATAGGGCGCGCCCAGGCGCGCATGCAGGGCGGCGGCCTGGCGGCGTCGGCTGCGCGGCAGGGCGGCGCTCGGAAACAGGCTGAAGGCGCACAGATCGCGCGCCAGCAGCAGGATGGGACGCCGCAACGATCCGCCCAGGCGTCCGCCGGGGTGGACGACGTCGATGGCGCCGTCGGCGCTGAGCCGCTCAACGCGGGGCGTAAGAAAGTCGAGTTGCATCGGATGTGTCGGCCACGGCCCGGCGAGGGGCCTCTGTCAGTTCAGTCTGGTCGATCCAGAGCGGTTGCTCAAGACCGGTCGGGGTCAGCGTCAGGCGCGCGCGATAGGTCCAGGCGGATCTAGTGTCGTGCAGGGTCAGGATCGTGACGCCGGAGGGATAGGTGTAGACCTGCTCATAGTCGCCGTCGAAGGCGACGCCTGTGACATTGCTGATGTCGGTCAGAGAGGTCAGCGGGCGGTCTGCGCGGGCGCGGATCAGCGCCTCGGCCTGGCTTTCGTTCAGCCCGAACAAGAGGGCCAGGACCGGCGCGCCGGCGGTGTTTACATTGATAGACGACGCTGTGGGGTCGGCGGCCAGGTGCGGTCGCATCCGTCGCCACGCCTTCGCATCCACGGCTTGACGCGCGCCCAGGATCGACAGCCATTCGGTCGGCCGGATCAGGCGGCGATTGGCCGGTCCGCCATTGGCGTAATCGGCGCGTTCGGCGCCGTTAGGCTGTCTCAGGTCGTCGTAGTCGATGTAGTCCTGAAAGCGGGCGATCATGGGCTGACGCTCGCTGGCCTCGACGCCGACGGCTTCGAGGTAACGCTCATGGACCTGGCCGAACAACATGGCGGTGTTGAGCATGCCCGCCTGATCCTGGAGCCGCAGCACCAGAGGGCCGTCCACATCCATCAGATAGCGGCGGCTGTCGGCGAAAACCTGTTCAACCGGCACGCCAGCCGCATTGGACGGCTCCGCGTTGAAGTCGGCGTCGAACGGGTTGCGGATGTCATGGACGCCGAAGCCATAGGCGCGCGTCGGTTCGGTGGCGGCCATATAGGCGAGGGCGGCTTCGGCCGACATGGCGCGCTGCAGGAAACGCACGCGCGCGCGCGCCGCCGCCGCTTCGGCCGTAAGGCTGGCCAGGGCGGTGATGGCCACCAGGAAGATCAGGGTCACCACTCCCGTCACCGCCAGTACCGCCGGCAGGGCGAAGCCGCGACGCGGCTGCGGCGCGGACAAGCGAGCGTCGGGGCTAGATTCGGGGCTAGAAGTCGACATCGGACCTCACCCATCGTCCGGGTAGACCGCTCGAAGCCGTTTCGATGACATCCACCGGCCCGGCCTTCAGGCGGACGAACAGCTGGCGGCTGCGCATGCCGTCCATGCCCAGGGACTGGTTTTTCGGGGTCTCGAACGTCGGGCCCCAGGCCTGGCCGTCTTCGGAGTAGGACAATGCGGCCTCTACGCCCTGGGGCAGGGGCATCAAGGTGATGGTCCGGTCGCCGGCCTGGCACAGCACGGCGGGTTCGCCCTCGGTGCGAAGGCTCAGGGTCATGCGTCCGGCCCAACCCTGGGGGGCGCAACCCGTGGCCCGCTCCATCACCACATCGACCTCCAGCCGATCGGTCGCCGCCAGGATAGGCTGGTCGACGCCTTCCAGCATGGAGGCGGGGGGGCGTACGCTGACGCTGCGGATGATGCTGCGCAGGTCGCTGACGGCGACATCGGCGTCGGCGACCGACATGGCGCGTCGGCCCAACGAAAAACCGCTGTCGCCGGCCTTGATTCCGATCGAGAAGATGACGGCCAGCGCCATGCCGCCGATCGCCAGGACGACCAGGGCTTCGATGAGGGAAAAGCCGGAGCGGCGCGCGGTCTGCATGACAAGGCCTTACTAGGGCCTCGCGCCGCGCCTGCCAATCTCGTCGACCGGCGCTTCTGCTTGGCGCTGATCGTGACGGCTGGTATTCAGAGCGGATAGTTTGTGGGGGGGAATGATGCGCGGCGTCGCTTCGGTGCTGATCGCGGGAGGATTGGGCGTCGCCGGTTGGGCGGGGCTGACCAATCACGTCCCCTTCGCCCAGGCGGAGCCCGGCGCGATCAAGCCGATCCCCGCCTATGCCCCGGCGTCGCCGACCCTCACGACGGACACCGATGCGGATCGCCGGGCCCGCCTGAACGCGCGTCTGCAGACCATGGTCAAGGAAGGCGCGGGCGCACGCCTGACCGACGCCCCGCCGCGGCCTGTGCGCCCTCGCGCCGAAGTTCGCCGAGCTGAAACTCGTCGCGCCCCCGGCGCTGCGCGCGCCGCGTCCGAGGTCCGGAGCGAGCCCGCCGCCTCCTTCGCGCCCCCGCCCGTCAACCTGTCTGCGGCGAGCTCGGCCCGTCGCAACAGCCGTGGCTATGTCGAGCCGACGCTCGACCTGAGAACGCCGCCGCGTATTCCGGACAACGATCTCGAGTGCCTGACCCAGGCAGTCTACTACGAGGCCCGCAACGAGAGCGAATCCGGTCAGGCTGCGGTCGCCGAGGTCGTGCTGAACCGTTCGCGGCATCGCGCCTATCCCAAGGACGTCTGCGAGGTCGTCTATCAGCGCAACAGCCGCACCTGCCAGTTCACCTTCACCTGTGACGGTTCGATCGGCCGTCGCCCGGTCAGCGCGGTCGCCTGGGCGCGCGCCGAGCGCATTGCGCGCGAGGTTTATGAGGGCCGCTCGGCCAGCCAGTTGCCCAAGAATTCGGTGAACTATCACGCCAACTATGTCCGCCCGTCCTGGGGACGGAGGCTGGAGCGCGTGCGCCAGATCGGCGCGCATATCTTCTACGGTTCGCCGCTGAACGGCGGCTCCACGCCGGGCGCCTGGGAGCGGGAGGCGGCGCCTGCGCCGCGCTTGCTGTTCGTCCGCAACGAGGCGCTGGACCGCGCCTACGCCCTCATGGCCTCCAGGCCCGAAGCTTCGGCCGAAACGGCGTCCGGCTCGGCTGGCTCGTGAACGGAGAGGTCATCCTGCTGCGGACCCCGCGTCACGGCGACGCGCGCGGATGGTTCTCGGAAACCTGGTCCAGGGCGCGTTTCGCGGCCGCGGGGATCGACTGCGACTTCGTGCAGGACAACCAGTCCTGGTCCGAGGCCCAGGGCGTCGTGCGCGGCTTGCATTTTCAGCGTCCGCCCTATGCCCAGGCGAAGCTGGTGCGCTGCCTGCGCGGCGCCATCCTCGATGTCGTGGTCGACCTGCGCGCCGGGGCGCCCAGTTTCGGCCGCGCACATGCGGTCGAGCTGACGGCGGAGAGCGGCGATCAGCTGTTCGTGCCGCCGTCCTTCGCCCACGGCTTCGTCACCCTGCGGCCGGGCACGGAGGTGGCCTATAAGGTCTCCGCGCCATACGCGCCCGAGCATGAGGCGGGGCTGGCGTGGGACGATCCCGACCTCGAGATTTCCTGGCCGGTCACGGCGGACCAGGCGGTTCTGGCGGAGCGCGACCGCGCCTGGCCGCGCCTGCGGGATCTGGACACGCCTTTCCGAGGTGATCAGGCCTCCACCCTGTCGATTGTGGACCTGGGCGCGGTTAGCCGTTAGCCGGGGCGTCTGCGACGAAGGAGACGCTTGTGCGGACATTGCTCACCGGCGGCGCCGGCTTCATCGGCTCGGCTCTGGTTCGCGAACTTCTGGCGCGTGGCGACGAGGTGCTGGTTGTCGACAAGCTGACCTACGCCGGGGTCGAGGCTTCGCTGGACGACGTCGCGGCCTATCCCGGTTTTCGTTTCCTCAAGGCCGACATTTGCGATGCGCCGGCCATGGCCGACGCCTTCCGCGATTTCCAGCCGGATCGCGTCGCCCATCTGGCGGCAGAGACCCACGTTGATCGCTCGATCGACGGTCCGGCCGTCTTCATCCAGACCAATGTGGTCGGGACTCAGGTTTTGCTCGACCAGGCGCTGGCCCATTGGCGTGGGCTGAGCGGGGCGGCGCGCGACGCATTCCGTTTCCTCCATGTCTCGACGGACGAGGTGTTCGGCTCTCTCGGCGCCGAGGGGCGGTTCGACGAGGCGACGCCCTATGATCCGCGCTCGCCCTATTCCGCCTCCAAGGCGGCGTCGGACCATCTGGTGCGAGCCTGGGGCCAGACCTATGGCCTGCCCGTTCTCATCAGCAACTGCTCCAACAATTACGGCCCCCGGCAGTTTCCTGAAAAGCTGATTCCGACCCTGATCCTGCGCGCCCTGTCGGGGCAGAGCCTGCCGATCTACGGCGACGGCCTCAACGTCCGCGACTGGCTGTTCGTCGAGGATCACGCCCGCGCCCTGGCGCTGATGCTGCAGGCGGCCGAGCCGGGCCGCACCTATTGCGTCGGCGGCGATGCGGAACGCACCAATCTTCAGATCGCCGAGCTGGTTTGCGGGGCGCTTGACCGCCTTCACCCTCGCGAAGACGCAGAGCCGCACCGTTCGGCGATCCGTCTGGTGGAGGACCGGCCGGGTCATGATCGGCGCTATGCCGTCGACGCGGGCGCCATCCGTCGCGACCTGGGTTGGAGCCCGCAAGGCGCGATGGAGGACGGCGTGGCCCAGACCGTGGCCTGGTATCTTCAGAACGAGGAATGGTGGGCCCCGCTGGCGGGGAGCAGCCTGGAGAGGCGCGGCCTGACCGGGCCCTAGTCGACGCGAGAGACGACCAGGTCCGACAGGCTGATCTGGCCGTGGAAGACGCCTTCCATCACCAGCAGGCGGAACTCGCAGATGCCCGGCGTCTCCCAGTCGTAGACCATTTCTATTTCGAAGACGCCGGGACGTTGCAGCCGGAACTCCTGACTGGCGAAGTCCTCCATGCCGCCCCAGTCGGCTCGGAACAGATACCGGCTGGCGTAGTCGTCGACCGACAGGGTGAAGACCGCCTTCCAGCGTCCCTGGGGCATGTCGAAATAGGGGCCGTAGACGATGATGCGCGGCCGACCGGTCAGGTCGAGAGAGGCGAAGCCGCCTGCATGGGTCGGCGGCCTGTGCCAGGTCAGAACGGCGCCGGGCCAAACCGCCTGGCCTTGCGTATAGAATTGCAGCGCCGCAGCCATCGGCCCTTGCACGGGCGACTGGGCGCGCGGGCGCTTCACCTCCAGATCGGGGAAGAGGCGAATAGGCCCCTTCGCAAGATCGTCAGGGCCGAACACGCGCTCAGGAGGCAGGGTCGTCGCTTGAGCGAAGCCCTGGCTGGCGGCATGCACGATCCGATGGCGCTCCGCCTGCTCCATCTCATCAGGGATGATGATGTCCAGGGCGTCCAGGACGGCGGCGATGCGGCTGACGTCGGGTTGGCGGCTACGTGCTTCGTCGGCCGATGCGGTCAGCAACAGGACAGGGGCGGCGTCGTCGAACGCCTGGTTTTCATCCCAGTCATGCAGGACATAGCCCGCCGCCGTTGCGGCCTCGCTCAAGCGCGCGATCCAGTCCTGCCGGTTCGGCAGCTGGGGCAGGACGATCCAGTTGCGGGCGTTCATATCGGCGCTCATGCAGCCCGCAGCCAGGTGTAGACCTCGACCGCTTCCTGGATGTCATGGAACATCTTGGCTCGGCCGCTTTCGATAATGAGGGCGCGATCGCAGTAGTTGGCGATCAGCTGTACGTCGTGGGAGGCCATGAGGAAGGCGCGGTGCGCCCGTTCCTCGAACAGGCCTTCCTGGCACTTCCGCTGGAAGCGGGCGTCGCCGACCGCCACCAGTTCGTCGATCAGATAGCAGTCGAATTCGATGGCCAGCGACAGGCCGAAGGCCAGGCGCGCGCGCATCCCCGACGAATAGTGCTTCACCGGGTCGCGCAGGGCCTTTCCCAGCTCCGCGAAGTCGTCCACGCGCTCAAGCGTCTCGTGGTAATCTCGGTCATAGAGGCGTGAGAGGAACCGCACGTTGTCCAGGCCGGACAGACTGCCCTGAAAGCCGCCGCCGAAGCCGATCGGCCAGGACGAGGACATCCGCCACGAGATGGAGCCCTCGCTGGCGGGCATGACGCCGCCCAGCATCTTGATGAGGGTCGACTTGCCCTGGCCGTTGCGGCCGAGAATCGCCAGCCGTCCTGACCGCCCCAGGTCGAAATTCAACCCGGTGAACAGGGGCTTGTGCGCTCCGTGATAGGTCTTCCCGACGTTTTGGACGCGAAGGCCGGGGTCCGTATCGGCGTCCGACGTCATCAGTCCTGCCTATGTTCCCGGATGCCGGCCCAGATCAGCCAGCCCACGCCGTAAAGCAGCAAGGTCGAGGCCAGGACGGTGAGAATCGAACGCCAGCGGCGCGGCTCGGACGCCTTGTCCGGCAGGCTCGGCTCGACGATGCGCTCAAGATAGAGTTTCTGGCGACGGGCTTCCTGTTCGGCGGACAGCAGGGCGGCCGTGGCCTGGGCCAGTTGCTTGTCGGCGATCTCGCGACGCAGCGTCAGCTCTTCGAACGGGCCGATCTTGGTCGCCAGCGAACTCGCGTCTCCGGCCATCTTGGCGCGGGCCTCGGCGACCTGGCGCTCATAGGCGGCGATGCGGTTGTCGAGGATCGGCAGTTGGGGGCTGGAGGGCGCCTCGGCCGCGATCTGGGTGCGCTCGGCGCGCAACTGGGCGATCGTCACCAACAGGCCGTTGATGACGCCCGAGCTTTCGGCCGCAGCCAGTCGGGGATCGATGAATTGGGCGTTGTTGCGCAGGGCCGTCAGCGCCTGCTGAGAGGCGGCGACCTCGGTCTGGGCGCGTTCAAGCGCAGCCTTGGCGTCGCGCACGGCGTTGTTCGACGCCCGCTCGTTCAGGCGGTTGATCAGGGTTTCGCCGCTGGCCAGGAGGGCCTTGTTGACGTTCTGGGCGTCCTTGGGGTCGAACGCTTCGACCCGCAGGGTGCTGATGCCCGTGCCGGCGTCATAGCCGACCGTCATGAAGCGCTTGAACGCCTTGTAGAGGCTCTCTTCGCTGCGAGACTCCCAAGGGCGCGGATAGCGGGCGATGAAGTCGGAGCCGGGGCGGGCGAAGACCTTGTTGACGTCGAACTGCTGCTGCAACTCCGCCAGGCCGTCCCGCGACGACATGTACTCGTGCACCGCAAAGGCGTCGTTCATGCCGGTCGAGAAGCCGACGCCTTGCAGGGCCAGGCCTACGGCGGACGGCTGGCCGACATTGGCCGAACGCACGACGAAGCGGGCCTCGGACACATAGAGCGGGGCGGCGATCAGCAGGTAGTAGACCGCCGCGATCAGGGTCGGCAGGGCGACGACCAGCACGAAGCCCAGAGGAATCCGTTTCCAGATGTCCTTTGGCTTCTTCTTTGGGCCCTCGATAGCGTTCAGAGGGCCGACGTAACTGATCTTTTGCTCAGCCATAGAGAGGTTTCGCCTTGGAAATCGTTGGCTCTTTACTCGACCGCGATACGATCGCGCGCACCCGCGATCATGGCCAAGCCTAGCAGATTGAACACCGCGCCACATAGCAGGGCGTAGCCGACGTCGAAATACGTCGGCGTGAATTCATCGAAAACGCCCGCCCGCACCATCTCAACCCCGTGGACGAAGGGGATCAGGAGGATGAATTTCTGGAAGTCGGGGGGCAGCCAGGCCACCATGCTGAAGGCGCCCGAAAGGGGGATGAGCAGATAGCTGATCAGACCGATCAGTCGTTCGAACACATCGTACCGCATCGCCAGTCCGGTCAGCACCAGGGCGAAGCCCACGCTGACCCAGCACAGCAGCGTCCAGCCGACATAGAGCGTCAGATAGTCGTGCGGCAGCTGCACTTCGCCCATCGCAAGCAGCACCAGGTAGACGATCACGAAGGCCGCGGTGGTGCCGCCGATCTCGATCATGGCCCGCGAGGTGAAGATATGCATCGGGCTCACCTTGCGGTGGTACAGCAGCCCCAGGTTGGATTGCAGCGCCGACGCCAGCGCTCCGATCAGGTGTCGGATCAGGATCAGCGACATATAGCCCGTCATGACGAACGGGATGAGGCGTACGCCGTGTTCATATTCGGGCTTGGTGGCGGCCCACAGGAACATGACGCCGAAGCAGAACAGCAAGGGTTCGCCGACGATCCACGCAAAGCCGAGGCCCTCGCGACCGAACCGCGTGGCCATCTCGCGCATCATCAATGCGCCGACGATTTTCAGGTGGCGGGCTGCTTTTGCGAACATCGAACGAGTGTTGACGCAGCGACGCTGCAAGGAGCTGAGCGCGCCGAGGAGGGGAGCCCCGCCTCGACGCTTCTGGACCATAGCCGACCCGTGCCGGGGTGCAAAGTTTCATTCGCCTTCCGGCCTGAAATCGCGAAGGGTTTCCTGCCGAAAACGCCGAGACTTCAAGGCGCGGTCTTTAGAACTTCAACGTCGGCGCGCCCAGGACGCTGAGCCAGGCGACCTGTTCCGCGACCAGGTCGATCTCGAAATGCACGCCTTCGGCCAGATCCGTAGAGGCGATGCGGATCTCGACTTCAGCGCTTTCGCCAGGCTCGAGCGGCGGCACGGCGAAGATGCGCGAGGGCTCCGAGTTGAGCGCGGCGCCTGCGGCGTCGAACGCCTTGACGCCGATGTTCACACAGCCGGGCTCGACGCCCGAGGCCCGCCAACTGCCCTGGCCTGTGTTGGTGATGGCGATGCGGACAGAGTCCGTCTTGTTCTCAGCGACCGAGACCAGCTCGATGGTCCCGAAGAAGCCTTCGCGGGTGCGGCTGTCCAGGCGCTCCGCCCCAGGCTTGCGGAAGGTGAAGACGCGCCGGTTCTTGTTGTTCTCGATGAAGTAGGAGCCGATATCCACGACGGCGCGATTGGGGCGGCTTTGCATGTCCCGGTATTCGTCGAGCGACAGCGTCAGCGGGATGTCGGTGAAGAGCGCCATGCGGAAGTCTTCGAAGCCGGTTTCCGCCGCGATGGCGGCGATGTCCTCGACGACGATGTCGTTCTCGATCACCGCGAATTGCCGCATCTCATATTGCGACATGGGCGTGGACGAGTGATTGGGGCCGGGTTCGTGCAGACCGGCGATGCCGCCAGGCTTCAGGATGCGGTGGAACTCGCGAATGTACATCGCCTGGTCGGCCACGTGGTGGAAGCTGTCGAAGCAGATCACCCGATCGACGGATGCGTCGGGCAGGGGGATGCCGCCTTCCGTTATGGCTTCGAAGCGAATGTCGCGTTGCGACAGATAAGGGTGCTCGGCGACGGCTGCGCGGGCGATCGAAAGAGCTTCCTCAGAGATATCGACGCCGATGGGCCGGCATCCCAGCAGGCCCAGAGCCTGGGAAAGCCATCCGGTTCCACAGCCGAAATCGACCACGACATCGCCCGGCTTGGGTTGAAGCATCTGCAGCAGAGCCGAGATCCCCGACAGGGTCGGCGGGGTCTCGTGAAGATTGGAGAACGGCTTCCTCAGCACATGGGCCCAAGGGTTGTCGATGCCGCGGAAATAGTTGTCGGCGCGGGCGGCGTGTTCATCGTGACCATAGGCCGTGATCAGGCGTCGAACATCGACAAACCCATTCTCGTCAACATATCGATCTGATCGATCAACGAGCTCCATGGTGTTCTCCGGTTCGTTTCACGGGACCACGATTGCATAGGCAGATCAAGGACGGCTTGTCGATGCGGCGCCTCGGTCGCCCAAGGCCTGCGCTGCCGCTAAGGGGTTGTCTTGCGCAGGACGTTCAGAATGAGCTCGGCCGCTTCGGGCGCGGCCCTTTTGTCGGTCTGGATGTGGGCGTCGGCACTTTCTGGCGCCTCATAGGGACTGTCGATGCCGGTGAAGTTCGTCAGCTCGCCGCGACGGGCCTTGGCGTACAGCCCCTTGACGTCGCGCGCTTCGGCCACCGTCAGGGGGGCGTCGATGAACACCTCCAGGAAGGCGATGTCGCCCATCATCTCGCGCGCCATCGCTCGCTCGGCGCGGAAGGGCGAGATCAGGCAGACCAGGACGATCAGGCCGGCGTCGGCCATCATCTTGGCGGCTTCGGCCGCGCGGCGGATGTTCTCGACCCGGTCCGCGTCGGTGAAGCCCAGGTCGCGGCTCAACCCGTGGCGCAGGTTGTCGCCGTCGATCAGATAGGTGTGGCGTCCCTCGGCGGCCAGCTGCTCCTCGACCAGGTTGGCGATGGTGGACTTGCCGGATCCCGATAGGCCGGTGAACCACAACACGGCGGGTGTCTGTTGCTTCAGGGCGGCGCGGCGGGCGCGGTCGACCTTGATCGACTGGCGATGGATGTTGTGGGCGCGGCGCAGGGCGAAGCGGATCATGCCCGCCCCGACCGTGGCCTGGCTGATCCGATCGATGAGGATGAAACCGCCCAGCTGGCGATCGACCTCATAGGGGGCGAAGGCGATGTCGGCGCCCAGCGACAGGTGGCAGACGCCGATGTCGTTCAGCTCCAGCGTCCGCGCCGCCAAAGCCTCCAGGGTGTTGACGTTCACCTTGTGGCGGATGTCGGTGACGGAGGCGGATACCGTGCGGGTTCCCAGCTTGAGGTCATATTGACGGCCGGGCAGCAGGGCCGCCTCGTCCATCCAGATCACGGTTGCTTCGAACTGATCGGCGGCTTCCAGCGGGTCCGACGCGGCGCACAGGACGTCGCCGCGCGACAGGTCGATCTCGTCGGTCAGGGTCAGCATGACCGCTTGACCCGCGAGGGCGGCGTCACGGTCGCCTTCGGGCGCCAGGAGGCGCGCCACCTGCGACACGACCCCCGATGGCACGGCCCTGACCGCGTCGCCCGGACGCACGGCGCCGGAGGCGATCAGCCCCGTATAGGCGCGCAGATCCTGGTTGGGGCGCACGACCCCCTGCACCGGCATGCGGAAGGCCCGGTCCGGCGCCGCCGTGGCGACAGGCAGGGCCTCCAGCGCCTCGATCAGGGTGGGGCCGTCGAACCAGCCGCCGCCGCCGCGCCCGACCACATTGTCGCCGGTCGCGCCGGACAGGGGAATGGCCCGCGCCTCCAGACCGATCTGGCGGGCATAGGCGTCGAACTCCGTCGCAATCCGTGCGAAGGTTTCGGCTGACCAGTCGGCCAAGTCCATCTTGGTCACGGCCAGGATGACGCGCTTCACCCCCATCAGGGCCAGGATGTGGGCGTGACGGCGCGTCTGGGTCAGCACGCCCTTGCGCGCATCCACCAGGATGACGGCTGCGTCGGCGGTCGAGGCGCCCGTCGCCATGTTGCGCGTGTACTGCTCATGTCCCGGCGTGTCGGCGACGATGAAGCTGCGTGTCGCGGTCGAGAAATAGCGGTAGGCGACATCGATGGTGATGCCCTGCTCGCGCTCGGCCAGCAGGCCGTCGACCAGGCGCGAGAAGTCGGGTCGGCCGTCGGCGTCCAGTATGCTCGCCAGCTGGTCTTCGGGCACGGCGCCCAGATCATGCAGCAGGCGGCCGATCAGGGTCGACTTGCCGTCATCGACCGAGCCGCAGGTGATGAAGCGCAGCAGGTCGCGCTGGGGGGAGGGGGCGCTCAAAAATAGCCCTCCTGTTTCTTGCGTTCCATCGACCCGGCCTGGTCGCGGTCGATCAGCCGGCCCTGACGTTCGGAGGTGCGAGAAGCGCGCATCTCGGCGATGATCGCCTCCAGGTCGGCCGCCTGGCTCTCGATGGCGCCGGACAGGGGGTAGCAGCCCAGGGTGCGGAAGCGCACGGTGCGGATTTCCGGGGTTTCGCCCGGCAGCAGACGCATCCGCTCGTCATCGACCACGATCAGCGAGCCTTCGCGCCGGACCACGGGGCGCGGGGCGGCGAAATACAGGTCGACGACGGGGATGTTCTCGGCGGCGATGTAGTCCCAGACGTCGAACTCGGTCCAGTTCGACAGGGGGAAGACGCGCATGCTCTCGCCCGGCGAAACACGGGCGTTATAGAGGTTCCACAGCTCGGGACGTTGGCGGCGCGGATCCCAGCGGTGGCCGGGGCCGCGGAAGGAGAAGACCCGCTCCTTGGCGCGGCTGGCCTCTTCGTCGCGTCGCGCCCCGCCGATGGCGGCGTCGAAGCCGTGCAGGTCCAGCGCCTGCTTCAGCCCCTGCGTCTTCCAAAGGTCCGTATGAACGGCCGAGCCGTGGTCGAACGGATTGATGCCCCGGCTCTCGGCTTCGGGGTTGCGATAGACGATCAGGCGCGCGCCGCTTTCGTCCGCCATGCGGTCGCGCAGGGCGTACATGGCGCGGAACTTCCACGTCGTGTCGACATGCAGCAGGGGGAAGGGCGGCGGGGCTGGATAGAAGGCCTTGCGGGCCAGGTGCAGCAGCGCCGCGGAATCCTTGCCGATCGAATAGAGCAGCACGGGGCGGGCGCATTCGGCCGCCACCTCGCGCAGGATGTGGATGCTTTCCGCCTCCAGCCGTTCAAGATGGCTCAGGCGTTGCGGCGAGAGGGGGGCGGGCATGGCTCAGGTCGTCGCCAGGCCGACCTTGGCGTACAGCTCCCGCAGCCGCGCCTGATAGGCTTCGGGAGTGAACTTCCCGGCCTGGATCAGGCCGCGCGCCTGCAGATCGGCGCGCAGGGCCTCGTCGGCGTCCAGGGCCTGGATGCCGCGCGTGATGGCCTGGACGTCATAGGGATCGACCACGACGGCCGCGTCGCCGGCCACCTCGGGCAGGGAGCCGCCGGTTGAGGTCAGCACCGCCGTCGACAGGGCCATGGATTCCAGCACCGGCAGGCCGAAGCCCTCATACAGGGACGGGAACAGCGTGGCCTTCGCGCCCCGGATCAGGCTGATCAGCATGGAGAAGGGCATGTATTCATACTGGCGAATACGGTCGGCGCTGGGGCCGCCGTCGCGCTTGACCTGGTTCAGCAGGGCGGTCTCGCCCTCGTCCAGCCAGGCGCGGCCGCCGATGATCACCAGGGGCGTCTTGCTGCCCGAGGCGAGATAGGCCTCGACGATCCGGCCCAGGTTCTTCTTGGGCTCGATGGCCCCGAAATGCAGGAAGTAGTCTTTCCATCCCAGGTTGAAGACGCCTTCCAGCTCCAGCTCCACCTCGGCCTGGCTGCGTTCCGTCAGCGTCGTCGGCAGGTGGACGGCCTGATAGGTGTTGGTGACGCGGTCCTCGGACACGCCCAGCAGGCGGATGACGTCCTGACGCGTGGTTTCAGAGACGACGGCGATGTGATCGGCGCGGGCGGCCACGGCCTGACACAGCTTCATGTACACCGCCTTGTCGTCCATCGTGGTGTGCGGCAGGCGCAGCGGGATCAGGTCGTGGATGGTGTAGATGTTCGGCGCGCCCTTGGCGTAGAGCGGCAGGGTCGCCGTCCAGTGCATCACATCGGGCGCGGGGGCGTCAGCGGTCGCTTCGAAGCGGACCGGCGTTTCCTTGCCATAGGCGGCGAAGCAGCGGTTGGCGTTCTGGAACAGGTTCTGCGCAGCCCAGAAACGATCCACGGCCGGGCGACCCCCGCCGCGGCTGGGCCAGATCACCTCGCCTGAGGGCAGGATAGCGTGGGCCTCACGACCGAAACGCGACATGTAGGTGTCGCGGAAGCGCTGCATCTTCTTCTTGCGGTTCAGCTTTTCGGGCGGACGTTCGGCGTCGGTCAGGGCGGTTTCATTGACGACGTTGCTGGCGCGGCGCGGCGCGGGCGGGCCGTACAGGGCCTGGGTTCCCAGACCGATTTCGCGCGCGTTGATCAGCAGGTTCCGGCCATAGGTGGCGATGCCCGATCCCTTCGCCAGCGCCAGATTAAAGCCGTCAATGCAGATGGAAGCCATGGTGTCCAACAGGTCGTCGCAATTGGGCGGATGTGGACGACAGGGCGGGCGGCAGGTCAAGAGGGCAGGCGCGCTTGGCGTTTACCCTCTGTTTATTTCTGTAGCGCGTGAGCCACTCTTCTCAAATTACCTGTGGCTTTGATGCCTTTATGCTCGACCAGAAATGGCAACGCTGGTAGGGACGCGGCAGGTGACTTTCTAGTCGCCCACCTGTCAATAGACCTCGGAGGGCCGCATCCTATGCGTGTCAAGAGTTTGATCCTGGCGTCGAGCGCAGCGGCCGCCCTGGCCCTGTCGGCCGGCGCTGCTTCGGCTGAGCCCGATGGCTGGTACGGCGCGATCGACGCCGGCTACCACATCATCGACGACATCAACACGGAAGCGTCGGCGACCGGCCACCACTGGAACTGGGAAGTCAACGACGGCTGGGCGGCGTTCGCTCGCCTCGGCTACCGTTTCAACCCGAACTGGCGCATGGAGCTCGAAGGCGGCTACCGCTCGGGCGACATCGGCAAGGTGCGTGCTGTCTCGGGCCCGAACGGCCTGTGCAACCTGACGCCGGCCACCGGCCCGTGCCACTCGCCGGAAGGCGACATCGAGTCGACGACTCTGATGGCCAACGTCCTGTACGACTTCGGTTCGCCGGACTGGACCATCCGTCCGTTCGTCGGCCTGGGCGTCGGTGTGAACCGCGTCAACGTCGACACGATCGGCCGTCTGCGCCAGAACCCGGGCGTCACCTTCACGGCTGACGACAGCTCGACCAAGTTCGCCGCTCAGGCGATCGCCGGTTTGGCCTGGGCTGTGGGCGACCGCGCCAACATCGACCTGACGTACCGTTACCTGACGGGCGACGCCGAGTTCGACACCACCCAGTCGGCCGGTCCGGCCTTCGGCACCCTGGAAGGCGACTACGACCAGTCGCACACCGTGACGCTGGGCCTGCGCTATGCGTTCGGCGCCGAGCCGGCGGCTCCCCCGCCGCCGCCGCCCCCGCC
>DJDA01000020.1:53525-54455 GCA_002430835.1 Brevundimonas sp. UBA5936 | reverse complement strand
ACGGCCCCGCCCGGCGGATTGACGCCGGGCCGCGATCCACAGCGGCCCGGCCTCGCCCGCCTCGGCGCGGCGACGCGCCTCGGCGTTGGTGGAGTCGGTCTCTTCGAGGATCAGGACCGGAGCCGCCAAGGGCCCTTACCCGATCCCGACGCCCGCGGCCGCCGCGCGCGTCAGCGGCTCCAGCCAGGTCAAGGCGATCAGCAGCACGGGGAAGCTGAAGGCCGCAGCCGCCCAGCCGATCCACTGTGCGCCGGCCGGCGCCTTGTCCGTCGTCACGTCGAACTCAGGCGTGTCGAACCAGATCACCTTGATGATGCGCAGGTAGTAGAAGGCCGCGACGACCGAGGCCACCAGACCCGCAGCGCCCGCCATCCAGTAGCCCGCGTCGGCGGCGGCGCCGAAGACGTAGAACTTGCCCCAGAAGCCCGACATCGGCGGAATGCCGACAGCCGACAGCGACAGGATCGTCAGGGCGACGGCCGTCACCGGGCGGTCCTTCTTCAGACCGGCCAGATCGGCGATCTTGCGGATCGGACGACCATTGCGGCTCAACGACAGCAGGATGGCGAAGAAGCCGATCTGATCCACGACATACAGGGTCATGAACATCAGGGTCGCCTGGACGCCGACCTGGGTGCCCGCCGCCACGCCCAGCAGGGCGTAGCCGATGTTGATGATGGACGAATAGGCCAGCAGGCGCTGGATGTCCTTCTGCATCAGGCCGCCGAAGGCGCCGACCGCGAAGCTGATCAGCGAGATCAGGATCAGCACCTGGGCCCACTGGGCATGAGCCAGGCCGAAGCCTTCGACCAGCACGCGGATGATCAGCACCATGGCCGCCACCTTGGGCGCGGTCGAGAACAGGGCCACGACCGGGGTCGGGGCGCCTTCATAGACGTCCGGCGTCCACATGTGGAACGGCGCAGCCGA
>DJDA01000020.1:0-53513 GCA_002430835.1 Brevundimonas sp. UBA5936 | reverse complement strand
CCGTAGATCAGGCTGGCGCCGTACAGCAGCAGACCCGACGACAGGGCGCCCAGGACGAAATACTTCAGACCCGCTTCCGAGGCCTTCAGATCGTCGCGGCGATAGGCGGCCAGGACGTAGAGGGCCAGCGAGTGCATCTCGATGCCGATGTAGAGCGAGATCAGGTCGCCCGACGACGCCATCATGCCCATGCCGACCGAGGCCAGCACGATCAGGATCGGATATTCGAACTTGGCGATGTTGTTGCGATGCATCCAGCCGTCGCCCAGCACCACGGCCACGGCGGCCGACAGGAAGATCACCGCCTTGCCGAAGACGGCTAGCGGATCGGCCACATAGGCCCCGTTGAAGGCCGAACCCAGCGGACCGACGACGGCCAGAGCCGTCGCCGCCAGCAGCAGCAGCACCGACAGGCCCGAGACCAGGCGCGTCGACTTCTCGCCGGCGAAGGCGCCGAGCATGAGCAGCACCAGCCCGCCGACCGCAAGGGTCAGCTCCGGGGCGGCGAGTTGGAGAGCGGAGGACAGATCAGGCATTATGGTCTCACCCGCCGATCGCGGCGCGATAGGCGCTGGTCAGGGCTTCAACAGTCGGCCCGGTGTAGTCGAGAACGGCGTTGGGATAGAGGCCCAGCCAGATGGTGCCGACGATCAGGGGCACGAAGATCAGCAGTTCGCGCTTGTCGATGTCGGTGATGTTTTCCAGCGCCGGATTGGTGATCGGGCCATACATGACGTTGCGGAACAGCGTCAGCGCATAGACCGCCGAGAAGATCACGCCCGAGGCCGCGATCAGGGCCGCCCAGGTCGAGACCTGATAGGCGCCCGTCATCGTCAGCACTTCGCCGATGAAGCCCGAGGTGCCCGGCAGGCCGACGTTGGCCATGGTGAACATCAGGAAGATGGCCGCATACCAGGGCATCCGCGCCGTCAGGCCGCCGTAGAAGGCGATCTCACGGGTGTGCATCCGATCATAGACCACGCCGACGCAGAGGAAGAGCGCGCCCGAGATCAGGCCGTGGCTCAGCATCTGGAAGACGGCGCCCTGAATGCCGGTGTCGTTGCCCGCGAAGATGCCCATGGTCACGAAGCCCATGTGGGCGACCGACGAATAGGCGATCAGCTTCTTGATGTCCGTCTGACGGAAGGCGACCAGCGAGGTGTAGACCACGGCGATGACCGACAGCGTCAGCACCAGAGGCGTGAACATCTGCGACGCCAGCGGGAACATCGGAATGTTGAACAGGATGAAGCCGTAGCCGCCCAGCTTCAGCAGGATGCCGGCCAGGATGACCGAACCCGCCGTCGGCGCCTGAACGTGGGCGTCGGGCAGCCAGGTGTGCACCGGCCACATGGGCATCTTCACCGCGAAGGAGGCGAAGAAGGCCAGCCACAGCAGCGGCTGCACCGCCGGGTCGAAGGCGTACTGCTTCAGTTCCGGAATGCTGGTGGTGCCCGTCGTGTGGGCCATCCACAGCATGGCCAGCAGCATCAGGACCGATCCCAGCAGGGTGTACAGGAAGAATTTGTACGCTGCGTAGATGCGGTTGGCGCCGCCCCAGATGCCGATGATCAGATACATCGGCACCAGGGTGCCTTCGAAGAAGATGTAGAAGAGGAACAGGTCCAGCGAGGTGAACACCCCGATGACCATGGTCTCCAGGATCAGGAAGGCGATCATGTATTCGACGACGCGCGTCTCGATCGACTTCCAGCTGGCCACGATGCAGATCGGCAGCAGGAAGGCCGTCAGCAGGACGAACAGGATCGAGATCCCGTCCACGCCCAGGTGATAGCCGGCGCCCGCGAACCAGGCGTAGTTCTCGACGAACTGATAGGCCGGGTTCGACGGATCGAACTGCGCGACCAGCAGGACGGACACGGCCAGCACCACCATGGTGGTGACCAGCGCGATCCAGCGGGCGGCCGGGGCCGCGGCGTCCTGACCGCCCTTGTTCAGCAGGCGCGCGATCAGGATCGCGGCCGCGCCCAGAAGCGGCAGGAAGGTGACGATGCTCAGAATGTGAGGCACGAGGCTCAGGCTCCCCACGTGAAGATGGCGAAGGCAAGGAACGCAGCCACGCCGATCAGCATCACGAATGCATAGAAGTAGACGAAACCGGACTGGAACCGGGACAACCAGCCGCCCGACTTCAGCGAAGCCCAGGCCGCGCCGTTCGGGCCCAGACCGTCGATGATCTTCACGTCGCCGATCTTCCAGAAGAAGTCGCCGATCGCCTTGGCGCCCTTCACGAAGACGGCGTCGTACAGCTCATCGAAGAACCACTTGTTGTAGAGGAAGGTCCACAGCGGGCCCTTGCGGTCGGCCATCTCCTTGGCCGCGCCTTCCTTCACGACATACAGCCAGTAGGCGATGGCCGTGCCCAGCAGCGTCACGATCAGCGGCGCCCACTTCACCCAGGTCGGGACGTTGTGGCTTTCGTGCAGGACGTGGTTCTCAGCCCCGACGAAGATGGCGCCGCGCCAGAACTCAGCCTCATGGTGACCGATGAAGTGCGGGGCGAAGATCATGCCCGCGAACACCGCGCCGATCGACAGCACCAGCAGCGGCACGACCATGACCAGCGGGCTCTCATGCGGCTTCAGCGGACCATGGTGATGGTCGTCGTGCGCATGATCGTCATGGGCATGATGATCGTCATGAGCGTGGGCGTCCGCATGGTGCGCGCCCTCCTCTTCCTTCCACACAGGCTTATTGTGGAAGGTCATGAACACCAGGCGCCACGAGTAGTAAGCCGTCAGCAGGGCCGCCGAGATGCCGATGACGAAGGCGAACATGCCCGCGGCCGAGTGGCCGGTCGTCGCCGCCGCATAGGCGCTCTCGAGGATGGAGTCCTTGGAGTAGAAGCCGGCGAAGCCGCCGACGCCGGGCATGCCCAGGCCGGTGATGGCGATGGTGCCGATCATCATGGTCGCATAGGTGACGGGCAGCAGCTTCCACAGGCCGCCCATCTTCCGCATGTCCTGCTCGTGGTGCATGCCGTGGATCACCGAACCGGCGCCCAGGAACAGCAGGGCCTTGAAGAAGGCGTGCGTGAACAGGTGGAACATGGCGGGCTGATAGGCGCCGACGCCCGCCGCGAAGAACATATAGCCCAGCTGCGAACAGGTCGAATAGGCGATCACCCGCTTGATGTCGTTCTGCATCATGCCGACGGTCGCGGCGAAGATAGCCGTGATGCCGCCGATGATGGCGATGAACTGCGACGCGACGGGCGCGTGCTCATACAGCGGCGACAGCAGGCAGACCATGTAGACGCCGGCCGTGACCATGGTGGCCGCGTGGATCAGGGCCGACACGGGCGTCGGGCCTTCCATCGCGTCCGGCAGCCAGGTGTGCAGGAAGAACTGCGCCGACTTGCCCATCGCGCCGATGAACAGCAGCAGACCGGCCAGATCCAGAGCCGACCAGGTGTGGCCCAGGAATTCCCAGCCCGTCCCGGCCTTGCCCGCGATCAGCGGGAACAGCTTGGCGAACTCGATCGTGCCGAACATCCAGAACACGGTCATCATGCCGAGCAGGAAGCCGAAGTCGCCGACGCGGTTGACCACGAAGGCCTTGATCGAAGCGGCGGTGGCCGAGGGCTTCTTGAACCAGAAACCGATCAGCAGATAGGACGCCAGGCCCACGCCTTCCCAGCCGAAGAACATCTGCAAGAAGTCGGCCGCCGTCACCAGCGCCAGCATCATGAAGGTGAACAGCGACAGATAGGCGAAGAAGCGAGGACGGCTATCGTCCTCCTTCATATAGCCCCAGGAATAGAGGTGAACCAGCGAGGACACCGAGGTCACCACGATCAGCATGACCGCCGACATGGCGTCGACGCGGATCGACCAGTTCGACTGGAACTCGCCGACGTGGACGAACGGCGCCAGGTGCACGGTGAAGGCTTCCAGCCCGCCCCAGGTCCACTGACTGAACACGATCCAGGAGACCGCGCACGAGAAGAACAGCAGGCCCGTGGTGACGGCCTGCGAGGCGACGTCGCCGATCCGGCGACCGAAGAAGCCGGCGATCATGGCCCCCAGCAGGGGGGCGAAGACGCCGAGAGTGACGAGAGTCTGGATAGTCACGGTTCCGATCAGCCCTTCATCACGGAGGCGTCGTCGACCGCGATGTCGCCGCGGTTACGGAAGAAGGTCACGAGAATGGCCAGGCCGACGGCGGCCTCGGCCGCGGCGACGGTCAGGACGAACATGGCCATCAGCTGACCCGACACGTCGTTCAGGTGCGTGGAAAAAGCCACGAAGTTGATGTTCACCGCGAGCAGGATCATCTCGACCGACATCAGGATGATGATGACGTTCTTGCGGTTCACGAAGATGCCGAAGACGCCGATGGTGAACAGCATGGCGGCGACCGCCAGATAATGCTGGAGCGAGATATCCATTACAGAAGCTCCTCGGGGGTGACGCCCTGGCCCGTGGTCACGGACTTGATCTCAACGGCCTTGGCGCGCTCGCGGTTGGCCTGAGCCGCCAGATCCTGGCGATGCACGCCCGGACGGTGGCGCAGGGTCAGGACGATGGCGCCGATCATGGCGATCAGCAGGACCACGCCCGCCGCCTGGAAGAAGTAGACGTAGTCCGTGTAGAGTACGCGGCCGATCGTCTCGATGTTGGTGACGTCAGGCCCGGCCGGAACCGGCGAAGTCGCGTCGCGGGCGGCCCCGCCCTGAACGACGGTGATCGACACCATGATCATCTCGGCCAGAAGCACGCCCGCCACGATACCCGCCAGCGGCAGGTAGCGCGCGTATCCTTCGCGCAAGCGCACGAAGTCGACGTCCAGCATCATGACGACGAACAGGAACAGCACCGCCACGGCGCCGACGTAAACGACGACCAGCAGCATCGCCAGGAACTCGGCGCTCAGCAGAACGAACAGACCGGCCGCCGAGAAGAAGGTCAGGATCAGCCAGAGAACGGAGTGCACGGGATTGCGCGCGGTCACCACCAGCAGGGCGGAAACCACGGCGACCGTCGCCAGAAGATAGAAGGCCAGGCCTTGCAACATGTGCGGGACGACGCCCCTCTTCAAAACCAATGGCCCGAGAGGAAACCTCGGACCCTTCCAAAATCGGCCCCGGCCCGAAGGTCAGGGTCAGCGTGGCGGAATCGCCGCTCCGTTTAGCGATACGGAGCGTCGAGTTCCAGATTCTTCGCGATCAGACGCTCCCAGCGGTCGCCGTTGTCCAGCAGGCGCGCCTTGTCATAGAGCAGTTCTTCGCGGGTCTCGGTGGCGAACTCGCTGTTCGGTCCCTCGACGATGGCGTCCACCGGGCAGGCCTCCTGGCACAGGCCGCAGTAGATGCATTTGACCATGTCGATGTCGTAGCGCGTCGTGCGGCGGCTGCCGTCGGCGCGCGGTTCGGCCTCGATGGTGATGGCCTGGGCGGGGCAGATGGCCTCGCACAGCTTGCAGGCGATGCAGCGCTCCTCGCCGTTCGGATAGCGGCGCAGCGCGTGTTCGCCACGGAAACGCGGCGACTGCGGGTTGCGCTCGAACGGATAGTTCACCGTCGCCTTGGGCTTGGCCATGTACTTCAGCGACAGGCCGACGGCGCCGAACACGTCGGTCAGCATCGCGCCCTTGGCCGCCTGAACGATACGGGTCAGCATTACGATTTCACTCCGGCGCACTCGCGTTGATAGCGGGCGCTTTCCTTATCGAGGGTCTGGCAAAGGCGCTGGCGTTCCGCCTCGCGCCGTTCGATTTCCTGCACCTTGCGCTCCCACTGATAGACCGACACGGGGTCGGCCTCATAGGGCGCGCAGGCCGACGCCAGCATGGGCGCGGCCAGGGCGAACATCAGGGCTGCGGCTTTCGTCTTCATCCGCCGATCCGGCGTTCGCAGCCGTCCCTGTCGAAGCGCGGATCATCCCGCGACAGACGTTGGCAATAGGCGCGCTTGTCCGCCTCCTCCGCCCGCTCGCGGTCCAGCCGCTCGAGACGCGCGGACGCGGTCTCGGGCGCAGCCGGATCCATCGGCTTGAAGATGCAGGCCGACAGGCCGGCGGCGAGCGCCAGCGCGATCAGGACTGTGGCGCGAGCGCCCATCACGCACCCACCGCGAAGACGCGCCACGCCGCCACGAAGACCACGGCCACCAGCGAAGCCGGCAGGAAGATCTTCCAGCCCAGACGCATCAGCTGGTCATAGCGGTAGCGAGGCACGAAGGCCTTCACCAGGGCGATCATGAAGAACCAGAAGACGACCTTGGTGATGAAGACCAGCAGGTAGAACAGGTTGGCGACGAAGGCCGGGACGCTGTTCAGGAAGTCGGTCGGGAAGCCCGGATTCCACCCGCCGCAGAACAGCAGGGTGATCATGGCGCACATGAAGACGATGTTGGCGTATTCGCCGATCATGAACAGCAGATAGGGCGTCGAGGAATATTCGACCTGATAGCCGGCCACCAGCTCCGACTCCGCTTCCGGAAGGTCGAACGGCGGGCGGTTGGTCTCGGCGAGGGCCGAGATGAAGAAGACGATGGTCATCGGCAGCATGACGATGATCGTCGGCAGGGTCTCAAGGCCGCCGCCGAAGGCGTTCCAGTTCCAGAACCAGCCGGACTGCTGGATCACGATCTGGGTCAGGTTCATCGTCCCGGCCAGCAGGATGACGTTGATGATGATGAGGCCCATCGAGACCTCATAGGACACCATCTGCGCCGCCGAACGCAGCGCGCCCAGGAACGGGTACTTCGAGTTCGAAGCCCAGCCGCCCATGATGATGCCGTAAACGCCCAGCGAGCTGATCGCCAGAATGTACAGGATGCCGACGTTCAGGTCCGCGACCACCCAGCCCGGTGCGAACGGGATCGCCGCCCACGCCACGAAGGCCAGCACGAAGCTGATCAGCGGGGCCAAGATGAAGACCACCTTGTCCGACCCGGCCGGAATGACGATCTCCTTCAGCACGAACTTGAAGAAGTCGGCAAAGGATTGCAGCAGGCCGAAGGGGCCGACCACGTTCGGGCCCTTGCGCAGCTGAACGCCCGCCCAGATCTTGCGGTCGGCCAGCAGCAAGAAGGCCAGGGAGATCAGGATACCGACCACCACCAGCAGGATCCCGCCGACCGTGGCGAGGGTCCAACCCAGAGGCGTGGTCCAGAAGGAAGTCGCAGCGTCCATGATTTACTCCGCCGCCAGGGCGACCGGCGCCGTCCGCTCAGCGGACAGTTGGGCCATGGTTTCACTGGCGCGCGCGATCGGGTTGGTCAGATAGGGATCGGCGATGACGGAGACGAAGGCGACGTCGCCCAGGTCTCCCTTGGCGCCCAGCTTGGCGACGTCGAACGTCGCGGCCGGGGCCAGATAGTCGATGCGGCCGAAGGTCGGATGGTCGCCCATCAGCTTGGCGCGCAGTTGCTCAAGCGTGTCGAACGGCAGCTTGTGGCCGACGCGCTCGGACAGGGCGCGGATGATGGCCCAGTCGTCCTTGGCCTCGCCCTTCGGGAAGACCACGCGCTCGGCCATCTGCACCCGGCCCTCGGTGTTGACGTACAGGCCCGACTTCTCGGTGTAGGCCGCGCCGGGCAGGATCACGTCCGCGCCGTGCGCGCCGCGATCGCCGTGCGAGCCCAGATAGACGCGGAAGGCGCCCGATGCGTCCGCGTTCACCTCATCGGCGCCCAGCAGGAACAGAACGTCCAGCGCGCCCGGCTTCAGCATGGCGGCGACATCCAGACCGCCCTCGCCCGGCAGGAAGCCCATGTCCAGACCGCCGACGCGCGCCGCGGCGCTATGCAGCACGTTGAAGCCGTTCCAGCCGTCCTTGACCACGCCGACCTTCTTGGCCAGCGCGCCCAGGGCGTTCAGCACGGCCGGGCCGGTCTCGCCGGTCAGGGCGCCCGCGCCGACGATGATCGCCGGGCGTTCAGCCTTGGTCAGGAAGTCGGTCGCGACCTTGGGCAGCTTGCCCAGGGTCTTCGAACCGGCGCCCAGCCAGGCGTAGTCATAGGTCAGATCGGCTTGCGGTCCGATGACGCCGACCTCGACGCCGCCCTTCAGCCAGGCCTTGCGGATGCGCGCGTTCAGCAGCGGCGCTTCCGTGCGCGGATTGGCGCCGACGATCAGGATGGCGTCAGCGTTTTCAATGCCTTGCAGGCCAGAGTTGAACAGCCAGCCCTCGCGAGCCTCGCCGCCCAGCGCGACGCCGTCCTGACGGCAGTCGGTGTTGGCCGAGCCCAGCGCGCGGAACAGGTCCAGCGTCGCCTTCATCGACTCGGCGTCCTGAAGATCGCCTGCAATGGCGCCGATGCGGTCAGCCGAAGCGGTCTTCAACTTGTCGGCGACGACCGACAGGGCTTCATCCCACGAGGCCGGACGCAGCTTGCCGTTCTCACGCACCCACGGACGGTCCAGACGACGCGCCTGCAGGCCGTCGACGGCGTAGCGGCTCTTGTCCGACAGCCACTCTTCGTTGATGCCCTCGTTCACGCGCGGCAGCACGCGCATGACCTCGGCGCCGCGCGAGTCGGCGCGGATGTTCGAACCGAGGGCGTCCATCACGTCGATGGTCTCGGTCTTCTTCAGCTCCCACGGACGATAGTGGTACTGCCACGGGCGGTGCGTCAGGGCGCCCACCGGGCACAGGTCGTTGACGTTGCCCGACAGTTCGCTGTCGATGTTCTTTTCCAGATAGGTCGTGATCTCGGCGCTTTCGCCGCGCGAGATCATGCCGATGTCCGGCACGCCCGCCACTTCGGTGATGAAGCGAACGCAACGGGTGCACTGGATGCAGCGCGTCATGAACGTCTTGACCGTCGGGCCCATGTTCTTTTCTTCGACCGCGCGCTTGTTCTCGCCGTAGCGCGAACCGTCGCGGCCGTAGCCGACGGCCTGATCCTGCAGGTCGCACTCGCCGCCCTGGTCGCAGATCGGGCAGTCCAGCGGGTGGTTGATGAGCAGGAACTCCATCACCCCTTCGCGGGCCTTCTTCACCATCGGCGTGTCGGTGAAGATTTCCTGGCCGTCGGCGGCCGGCAGCGCGCACGAAGCCTGTGGCTTCGGCGGTCCGGGCTTCACCTCGACCAGGCACATGCGGCAGTTGCCGGCGATGGACAGGCGCTCGTGGTAGCAGAACCGCGGGATTTCCTGCCCGGCGCGCTCGGCGACCTGCAGCACGGTCATGCCCGGTTCGAACTCGACTTCAACGCCGTTGACTTTGGCGATGGGCATCAGCGGGCCTCACTCTCGGCGGCTTGACCCGCCTCGGACGAAAGAGAAACGGTCTGGGTCTGGCCGTCGCGCGACAGCGACACCGTGGAATCCTTGACCGAACAGTTGAAGGTGACATGGCCGCCATCGACCGGCGCGCGCCACGACACGGTGGAGGCCGCCGCGTCGAACGTCACGGCATCGTCGCCTTGGCCATACAGCGTCAGCACCGCTTGGCGGCAAGCCTGTTCGCCCTCAAGCGGCGCGGACGGCGCCGCCGCCCCCCGGATGAAGGCGTCCCCCACCTCGGAAGGCAGCACATACGGTTCGCGCGTGTTTGCCTGCTCGCCGCAGGCGGCGAGAGCGATCAGGCAAAGAAGCACTGGAGCTGCGCGTTTCATGCGGTCAGTCCTGCGCCCATTCGATGGTGGAAATGGCGCCCGACTGGGTGCAGGCCGAAGGGCCCATCAGCACCGTCGTCGTCAGCAGAAGCATCGGAGATCGCATAGCCCTACTCCGCCGCGATCGCGTGGCCGGCGAAGTTCGCGCGGCGGCTGCGGTAGGTGTGGATGCGCTCTTCGATCTCGTGACGGAAGTGCCGGATCAGGCCCTGAACGGGCCAAGCGGCGGCGTCGCCGAGGGCGCAGATGGTGTGGCCTTCGACCTGACCGGCCACGTCGAGCAGCAGGTCGATCTCGGACGGGTCGGCGTCGCCGATGGCCATGCGTTCCAGCACGCGCCACATCCAGCCGGTGCCTTCACGGCACGGCGTGCACTGGCCGCAGCTCTCGTGCTTGAAGAAGTAGCTGATGCGGGCGATCGCCTTAACGATGTCGGTGGACTCGTCCATGACGGTCACGCCGGCCGTACCCAGCGACGAACGCATTTCGCGCATGGAGTCGAAGTCCATCAGCGCGACTTCAGCCTGCTCGCGCGTGATGACCGGGCAGGACGCGCCGCCCGGGATGATGGCCTTCAGATTGCCCCAGCCGCCGCGCACGCCGCCGCCGTGATCCTCGATCAATTGGCGCAGCGGGATCGACATGGCCTCTTCGACCACGCAGGGCGTGTTCACGTGGCCCGACAGGGACATCAGCTTGGTGCCGGTGTTGTTCGGGCGACCGAAGCTGGCGAACCAGTCCGCGCCACGGCGCAGGATGGTGCCGACCACGGCGATCGATTCCACGTTGTTCACGGTCGTCGGGCAGCCGTACAGACCGGCGCCCGCAGGGAACGGCGGCTTCAGACGCGGCTGGCCCTTCTTGCCTTCCAGGCTTTCCAGCAGGGCCGTCTCTTCGCCGCAGATATAGGCGCCGGCGCCGTGGTGGATATAGACGTCGAAGTCCCAGCCGTGGACGTTGTTCTTACCGATCAGCTTGGCCTCATAGGCCTGCTTGACGGCGGCTTCCATGCGCTCGCGCTCAAGGATGTATTCGCCGCGCAGGTAGATGTAGCAGGCGTGGGCCTGCATCGCGAAGGAGGCGATCATCGCGCCTTCGATCAGCAGTTGCGGATCATGACGCATGATCTCGCGGTCTTTACACGTCGCGGGCTCGGACTCGTCGGCGTTGATGACCAGGTAGTGAGGGCGATCCTTCACTTCCTTGGGCATGAAGGACCACTTCAGGCCGGTCGAGAAACCGGCGCCGCCGCGTCCGCGCAGCCCCGAGTTCTTGACGTTGGTGATGATCCAGTCGCGGCCAAGGTCCAGCATGTCCTTGGTGGCGTTCCACGCGCCGCGCTGCTTCGCCCCCTCAAGGCCCCAGTCCTGGAGACCGTAGAGGTTGGTGAAGATCCGATCCTTGTCTTGGAGGATGCCGACCATGATCCCTTAAAGTCCTTCCGCCATGCGGCGCTTGTGGTAGCGGGTGCGCTGGAAGACGGCGTAGATCACCAGCACCCATCCAACGGCCAACAGGCCATAGGCCGCCACCGCGGCGTTTTCAGTCAGGCCGAAACGGCCTTCGCGCGCGAATATCACCAGAGCGGCCGCGACTACGATACAGGCCAGCCCCGCCCAGCGCGGACGCCAGCCGACGCGACGCAGTTCGGCCCGATAGGCCGCCCTGCCCGTTTCTGTTTCGAGGTCCGGCCGCGCCATCAGGCCGGAGCCTTTTCAGCGACAGGCTCCGAGTTCGGCAGCTTCTTAATCTTTTTGGCGGCCGAGCCGTCGTACAGCGACGGATCGGTCAGCGTCCGCGCGCCGCCTTCAGGCTCCGACGTGTGACGGCCGACATAGCTGCCCGCCTTCGGCGTCTTGCCGGCGGCGAAGTCGTCGATGATCTGAGCCATGTTCTCGGGCGTCAGGTCTTCGTAATAGAGGTCGTTGATCTGGGCCACCGGCGCATTCGAGCAGGCGCCGATGCACTCGATCTCCTGCCAGGTGAAGCGGCCGTCGGCGGACAGCTCGTCCTTGGGGCCGATCTTCTCGCGACAGACGCGCATCAGATCGTTGGAGCCGCGCAGCATGCACTGCGTCGTGCCGCACACCTGGATCAGGGCGGCCGTACCGACCGGCGTCAGCTGGAACATGGTGTAGAAGGTCGCGACCTCCAGCACCCGGATATAGGCCATGCCCAACAGCTCGCCGACAGCGCGCAGCGAGGGCTCGGAGACCCAGCCTTCTTGCTTCTGGACCAGCCACAGCACCGGGATTACGGCCGACTGGCGACGCGATTCCGGGTATTTCTTGATCCACCACTGAGCCTTTTCCATCGTCTCCTTCGAGAACTCGAAAGAGACGGGTTGCTCCTTGGCCAGACGACGAACGCTCATCGGTCCACTTCTCCGAACACCATGTCGAGCGAGCCGAGGATGGCGGACACATCCGCCAGCATGTGGCCGCGGTTCATCCAGTCCATCGCCTGCAGGTGACGGAAGCCGGGCGCCGACAGCTTGACGCGGTAGGGTTTGTTGGTGCCGTCCGACACCAGATAGACGCCGAACTCGCCCTTGGGCGCCTCGACGGCCGCATAGACCTCGCCTTCCGGGGTGCGGAAGCCTTCGGTGTAGAGCTTGAAGTGGTGGATCAGCGCTTCCATCGAACGCTTCATCTCACCGCGACGCGGCGGAGCGATCTTGTGGTCCTCGGTCAGGACCGGCTCGCCGGGGCAGTTGCGCAGCTTGTGGATGCACTGCTCCATGATGCGGATCGACTGACGCATCTCTTCGACGCGCACCAGGTAGCGGTCCCAGCAGTCGCCGTTCTTGCCGACGACGATGTCGAACTCCATGTCGGCGTAGCAGTCGTACGGCTGGGCTTTGCGCAGATCCCAGGCGATGTCCGAGCCGCGCAGCATGACGCCCGAGAAGCCCCAGGCCATGGCGTTTTCCTTGGACACCACGCCGATGTCGACGTTCCGCTGCTTGAAGATGCGGTTCTCGGTGACCAGGCTTTCGATGTCCGCCAGCTTGGCCGGGAACTCGGCGCACCAACGGCCGATGTCGTCGATCAGCTCGGGCGTCAGATCCTGGTGGACGCCGCCCGGACGGAAGTAGTTGGCGTGCAGGCGCGCGCCGCAGGCCCGCTCGTAGAAGACCATCAGCTTCTCGCGCTCTTCGTGGCCCCACAGCGGCGGGGTCAGGGCGCCCACGTCCATGGCCTGCATGGTCGCGTTCAGAAGGTGGTTCAGGATGCGGCCCATCTCCGAGTACAGAACCCGGATCAGCTGGCCGCGATACGGCACGTCCAGACCCAGCAACCGTTCGATGGCCAGGCAGAACGCGTGCTCCTGGTTCATCGGCGAGACGTAGTCCAGCCGGTCCAGGTAAGGGATGTTCTGGAGGTAGGTGCGCGCCTCCATCAGCTTCTCGGTGCCGCGGTGCAGCAGGCCGATGTGCGGATCGACGCGCGTGACCAGTTCGCCGTCCAGCTCCAACACCAGGCGCAGCACGCCGTGCGCGGCCGGGTGCTGCGGGCCGAAGTTGATGGTGAACTTGCGGTCGTCCATCGCCCGCGCGTGCGGGGTCAGGCCGTCTTCATAGTCCTCGAACGGGTCGATGGCGGCGCCGAGCGGCGCGGGCATGTTCTTGACGTCGGCCATTACTGCGCTCCCGCCTTTTCATCGCCCGGCAGGACGGTCGGATAATCGGCGCCTTCCCACGGAGACAGGAAGTCGAAGTTGCGGAACTCTTGAGTCAGTTTCACCGGCTCATAGACAACGCGCTTCTGCACTTCGTCGTAGCGCACCTCGACGTAGCCCGTCATCGGGAAGTCCTTGCGCAGCGGGTGCCCCTGGAAGCCGTAGTCGGTCAAGATGCGGCGCATGTCCGGGTGATCCGAGAAGATCATGCCGTACATGTCGAAGGCTTCACGCTCGAACCAGCCGGCCGACGGATAGACCGACGACACGCTGGGGACCGGCTTGACCTCATCGGTCGACACCTTGACGCGAACGCGCGCGGCGCGCGTCAGCGACAGCAGGTGATAGACGACCTCGAACCGCTCGGCGCGGTCGGGATAGTCGGCGCCGCAGACATCCATGCACTGCTGGAAACCGAACTGATCGCGCAGGGCCGTCATGATCTCGACGATCTTCTCGCGCGGAGCGATCAGGGTCAGTTCGCCATAGGCGACGACAGCCTCGACGCCCAGCGCCGCGACCATTTCCGTGCCCAGAGGCGTAAGGGCGGATTCGCGCTCCGCGACACGCACCAGTTCGCTCATCGTTCGATGGTCCCCGTACGGCGGATCTTCTTCTGCAGCTGCAGGATGCCGTACAGCAGGGCCTCGGCGGTCGGCGGGCAGCCCGGAACGTAAACGTCCACCGGCACCACGCGGTCGCAGCCGCGCACGACGCTGTAGCTGTAGTGGTAATAGCCGCCGCCGTTGGCGCAGCTGCCCATCGAGATGACGTAGCGCGGGTCCGGCATCTGGTCGTAGACCTTGCGCAGAGCCGGAGCCATCTTGTTGGTCAGCGTCCCGGCGACGATCATCAGGTCCGACTGGCGCGGCGAACCGCGCGGCGCGGTGCCGAAACGCTCCAGATCGAAGCGCGGCATCGACAGGTGAATCATCTCGACGGCGCAGCAGGCCAGGCCGAACGACATCCACATCAGCGAACCCGTACGGGCCCAGGTGATGACGTCGTCCAGCGAGGTCGTCAGGAAGCCGCGCTCGCCCAGCTCCGTATTGACGGACTCGAAGAACTTGTCGTGGATCTTGGGATCATAGCCCTCGACGGTCGAACGCGCGGCGGAACCGGCGGGGACCAGAGGACTGGAGGGGGCGATCACTGCCATTCCAGGGCTCCCTTCTTCCATTCGTAGATGAAGCCGACCGTCAGGACGCCCAGGAAGACCATCATCGACCAGAAGGCGAAGACCATGCCGCCGTGCGACAGGTCGAACATCGACACCGCCCACGGGAACAGGAAGGCGATTTCCAGGTCGAAGATGATGAAAAGGATCGACACCAGATAGAAGCGCACGTCGAACTTCATGCGCGCGTCGTCAAAGGCGTTGAAGCCGCACTCATAAGCCGAGAGCTTCTCGGTATCGGGGTTCTTGGGGGCCAGCACCCAGGCCGCCAGCATGAAGCCGACGCCGAGCACGATGGCGATGCCCAGGAAAACGACGATCGGAAGATATTCTAGAAGAAATTCGTTCATTCGAGCTGCCTCGCCCGCCGGGAGGTAGGGGGCGGATTCGGGGCTTCTTAGACCCAACCTCGCCAGGGTTCAAACCCATGTCGGCAAAGGTTTTTTGTTGCGAATGGTTCGCAGATTTTTGGGCGATTTGCCGCAGGCCGCGCGATTGCCTCTTATGCCGTTGATCCGCGAAATGCGTCACCGCCTCCAACACAGCCGAGAGCTTGCGTATGAACCTGGCCGCCCGCCTGCTGAACTCCATCGAACGCATCGGCAATCGGCTGCCAGATCCCGTCTTCCTATTCCTTTGGCTGATCCTCGGCCTCGTGGCCCTCAGCCTGGTCGGCGCAGGGCTGGGCTGGTCGGCGGTCAACCCGGTGACGGGAGAGGTGCTGCAGGCGCAGAGCCTTCTTTCCCCCGCCAACCTCGAACGGCTGTTCATCGGCATGCCGCGCACCCTGGCCGACTTCCCGCCGCTGGGGATCGTCATCACCATCATCTACGGCGCCTCGGTGGCCGAACGGACGGGCCTGTTCTCAACCGCCATCCGCGGCGCCCTGCTGAATGCGCCGCGCTTCATCCTGACGCCCATCGTGGTGGTGACGGGCATGGTGTCCCACCACGCCTCGGACGCCTCCTATGTCGTGGTGATTCCGCTGGCGGCCGTGATCTTCGCCGCTGCGGGCCGACACCCCCTGGCCGGCCTGGCCGCCGGCTTCGCCGCCGTGTCGGGCGGCTATGCGGGCAATCTGTTCCCCGGCGCCAGCGACGCCCTGATCCTGGGCATCACCGAGCCCGCCGCCCACCTGATCGACCCGTCCTACGCCGTCAGCATCGCGGGCAACTGGTTCTTCATCGTCGGAGTGGTGATCGTCTTCACCCCCATCGTCTGGTTCCTGACCGACCGGGTGATCGAGCCGCGCCTGGGCCCCTGGATCCCGCACAACGCCGCCCCGATCGCCGCCGAGGAAAAGACACCCCTCACCGCCGCCGAGAAGCGCGGCCTGGCCTGGGCGGGCCTGACCATCCTGGCCATGATCGCCGTCTGGGCGATCGTGACCTTCCTGCCCGGCTCGCCCTTCGTCGACGCCGACGCCGAACCGGCGCAACGCTACAACCCGCTGTATCGCTCTCTGGTCGCCTTCTTCGCCCTGACCTTCTTCATGGCGGGCGCGGCCTTCGGCGCAGGCTCCGGCTCGATCAAGACCCACCACGACCTGGTCCGCATGATGCGCGAGGGGATCAGCCAACTGGCCCCCTATATCGTCCTGGCCTTCTTCGCCGCCCACTTCGTCGCCATGTTCAACTGGTCCGGTCTGGGTCCGATCCTGGCGGTCAACGCCGCCGCCTCCCTGCGCGAACTGGCCCTGCCGACGCCGCTGCTGCTGATCGTGGTGGTGCTGGTGTCCTGCGTCTTCGACCTGTTCATCGGTTCGGCCTCGGCCAAGTGGTCGGCCCTGGCGCCCATCGTCGTGCCCATGTTCATGCTGCTGGGCATCAGCCCCGAGATGACGACCGCCGCCTATCGCATGGGCGATTCCGTCACCAACATCGCCACGCCGCTGATGAGCTACTTCCCGCTGATCCTGACCTTCGCCCAGCGTTGGGATCCCAGGTTCGGCTTGGGCTCGCTGATGGCGACCATGCTGCCCTACGCCGGAGCCTTCCTGGTCGCCGGTCTGATCATGGTGGCGACCTGGGTGGCTCTGGACCTGCCGCTGGGGCCGGGCGTGGGCGTGCACTACGAACCGCCGCCGCCCTCCACGGCGTCGCAACTGCCTGCGGACGGCGGAATCGCCGGTCCCACAGCCCCGCCTCAAGCCGCCGCTACACCGTCTGCGCGATGATTTGATTTATCCACAGCCGCGTCGCTTGACGTGCGACGCGACCCCGCCTAAACGACGCCCCTCGCCGGGGCGCACAGTCGCTTCGGATGGGAACGCGGGTGTAGCTCAGTTGGTTAGAGTGCCGGCCTGTCACGCCGGAGGTCGCGGGTTCGAGCCCCGTCACTCGCGCCACTCCTCTCAGGGATCTGAGGGAGTGGCGCACCGCCCTTCCCTCTCCTCTCTCAGAAAATCGAGATTGATCGCAGACGCAGCTTTCGCGCGTCTGTTCCGCCGCGTCCGGCCTTAAGCCCTCGGGCAAGCCCGAGGGCGGCAACAGAACAAACGCCTAGTTGATCGGCAGCGCCTCTTGCGGCGTGACGAACTCCGCCTTTCCGGTCAGTTCGCCGTAGAGCATGGTCAGATCCTCGAACACGCGGCTCCAGGCGAACTGCTCGACCGCCTTGACCCGCGCCGCCTGACCCAGAGCCTCCACGTCGCGCGCGAACAGGGCCTCGATCGCCTCGGCGTAATCGACCGGATCGGCCGAGGCGGCCAGTTGACCCACGCTCTCGTCGACCGTCTCGGCGACGCCGCCCGCGTTGACGCCGACCACGGCCCGGCCGCAGGCCATGGCCTCCAGCACGATCAGGCCGAACGGCTCCTTGTCGTTGGCGTGCACGAAGGCGTCGCAGCTGGCGATGATGCGGGCCACGGCGCGCGGATCCTTCTCATACGGCAGGGAGATGACCCGATCCTCGGGCGGCATCCCCGCCCCCGCGCCGACCAGCACAAGATGATAGGGCGCGCCCAGGCGCTGCACCGCGTCGATCAGAACGCCGACGTTCTTCTCCTTGGCCGGACGCCCGGCGAAGCACAGCAGGCGGGCGTCGGCGCCCAGACCCAGCTTCTTCAACAGCCAATCGCGATCCCGGCGATCCGGATGGAAGGTGTCCACCTCGACCCCCAGAGGACGAATCACAATACCGCCCACGCCCGCTTCCTCCAGGCGTTGCGCGATGAATCGGCTGGGCGAGACTACCCGGTCGAATTGCGAGAACAGCTTGGCCCAACGCTTTTCGACCGGCTTCTTGGCCCATTCGCCGAAATGCAGCGCCGCCAGCGCCGCTGGGTCCGAGTGGCAAAAGCCGACGACGGGGCAGCCGACCCTCTGGCCCGCCTCTAGCGCGCCCTGGCCCGGCGTATAGGGATCGCCCGCCTCGATCAGCGTGGGGTTGAGCGACGACACCCAGGCGCCCCAGCGGCGCACGGAACTGGGCCAGCGATAGCCGTCGCCGAACGGCAGCTTGGGCGCATGAAGACGAACGACGCCGTCCGGCTCCGCCTTATACCCAGCGCCCGGCACGACCAGGTTGTGCGCCACCCCCGGCCGATTGGCCTCCAGCCAGGTCTTCTTCGACAGCAGATAGCGCTTCACCCCGCCAGAGCGCGGCGCAAACAGCATGGTGGTGTCGACCAGGCGTGGACGAGAATCAGCGGCTGCCGCCTTCATCGCTCGCAAGGTGTCGGCCACCTCTTCATCCAGGCCGGGGAACAGCCTCAGTTCGCTTTCCTGGACGTCGATATGGCTCGCGCTCATGCGGTGGACCTTCTGCCTGTCGTTCTTCACGCTAACGCTAAAGCTCCGGCTTTGGATGCGACGGGCCCGGTTAATCTTCACCGTGCTTTTCGGCCCCCTACCGCTTGCAACCGTCGCGCTCAAGAGCCCGTCGCAATCCGGTCGCACGCCGACGCTTTTCATCTGCCGTTCAGGTTGATCTCCCTACGGCCGGTCTTGCATTCGCCTCAAATTCGAGAAACTTGGGGCGTGCGGGCGTGGACCCTGATAGGAGGGTCGCCTTCAATCCTTGCGCGTGCGACCACGAGGGGTTTCTTACGAATGCGTATCTTGCTCGCGAGCGCTGTTGCGATCGCTCCCCTGCTGGTCGCTTCCGGCGTTCAGGCCGAACAGGTCATCTCCAACGGGCGGACGACGCCCATCAGCACCGCGACCGCCAACAACGGCGCTCCCGACGACGTTCGGCTCGCCAACGGCGGCTCGATCACCGTGACCTCCGGCGCCGCCGTGACGCTGAATTCCAGCAATGACGTGAAGCTGGACGCCGGCTCCAAGATCGACATGCTCAAGGCCGCCGACGGCGCTACGGGCGTCCTGGTCAACGGCGGCAACACCGGCGACGTCACCATCGGCGGCGCCATCAACATCACCGACTCCATCGAGGAGTATAAGGACGACGACAAGGACGGCGACCTGGACGGCCCGTTCGCCGACGGCACGAACCGTCACGGCGTCCGCGTCACGGGCTCGGACCCGCTGGTCGGAAACATCCGCATCGAATCGTCCGGCTCTATCAAGGTCGAAGGCAACAATTCGTCGGGCCTGACCGTCGAGGCCCCGCTGACCGGCAACCTCTTCAACCAGGGCCAGATCAGCGTCATCGGCAATGACACCTACGGCATCCATACGACCGGCGACGTCACGGGCGACGTCACGCTCCTGGGCAGCGTGACCGCGGTCGGCGAAAACGCGGTCGGCGTCGCCATCGACGGTGCGGTCGACGGCGCCGTCAAGATTCAAGGCGCCGTCACCAGCACCGGCTATCGCTACACCACGGCCCCGCCGAGCAAGCCCACGACGGGCGAACCTCGCGAGGGCGTTACCTATCTCGAAAACCTGGACGCTGACGACCTGCTGCAGGGCGGCCCGGCCGTTCGCATCGCGGGCGATGTCGCCAAGGGCGTGCTGTTCGACGTCGCCCCGTCCTATGGATCTGGCGGGATCGAGGGCGACGACGACGGCGACGGCGTCAAGAACGGCGATGAGGACGACGACGGCGACGGCAAGAAAAATCGCGAGGACGACGACCGCGACGGCGACGGCATTCCCGACGCTCAAGAAACGACGGCCTCCATTCGCACGTTCGGCGGCGCGCCGGCGGTGTTGGTCGGATCGGCCGACAAGGACATCAGCCTCGGCGCCGTCGGAACCGGCGACAACGCCTATGCCTTCATCAACCGCGGCGCCATCGAGGCGGCCGGCGTATACAAGAACATCGACGCCACCGCCGTTCAAATCGGCGGCACGGGTCATTCGGTCAGCCTGGCCGGCGGCCTGAACAACCAGGGCACGATCACCGTCACGGCGAACACGGGCGATAGCACCGGCGTTCTGGTCGGCGCGGGCGCTACGGTTCCCGGCGTCGTCAACTCCGGCGTGATTCAGAGCGTTTCGTCGGGTACCGAAGCCAATGTGGCTGCGGGCGTATTGATCAACCAGGGCGCCAACGTCACCTCGTTCACCAACTCCGGCACCCTCTCAGCCGGCGTGAACGGCTCCAAGAGCGACGCCGTCGCCCTGCGCGACGAGTCGGGCACGCTGACGTCGATCAATAACACCGGCAAGATCCAGGCCGTCATCAGCCCTGAAAAGGACGTGGCCCAGACCGGATCGGCCATCGCCGTCGACGTCAGCGCCAACAGCACGGGCGTCACCCTGGTGCAGGACGGCGTGGTCATCCCCGATCACAAACTGCCCGACGCTGACAAGGACGGCGTGCCGGACATCAATGAGCCCGCCATCCGCGGCGACATCCGCCTGGGTTCGGGCGCCGATGTGCTGGATATCCGCAACGGCACGGTGAACGGCGACATCTCCTTCGGGACCGGCGCCGATCGCCTGTCCATCAGCGGCGGCGCCGTCGTGACCGGGAAGCTGTCCAACGGCGACGGCCAACTGGACATCGACATCTCCAAGGGCACTCTGGACGCGCGCCAGACCGGCCAGGTCGCTGTCAGCAACCTGAACGTCGGCGCCGACGGCAATCTGATCGTGACCCTGGACCCGGCGAACAACGCTTCCGGCGGCTTCAAGGTCAGCGGCAGCGCCGACCTGGCCGACGGCGCGGGCCTGGGCGTCCGTTTCAACTCGCTGATCCAGGATCCGACGTCCTTCACCATCATCGAGGCGGGCGACCTGAACGTCGGCGCCATCGACCAGGATCTGCTGCAGTCCAACTCGCCCTACGCCTTCGTGGTCAAGGCCAACGTCGACGACGCCGCCGGCAAGCTGACGGTCGACGCCCGCCGCCGCACCGCGGAAGAGGCCGGCATGATCAAGGCCGAGGCCGCCGCCTATGACGTGCTCTACGCCGGCCTGGCCGACAATGAGCTGATCCGCGCGGCCATGCTGAACCAGACGGACCGCGACGGCTTCTTCAACATCTATCAGCAACTGCTGCCCGACCACTCAGGCGGCCCGCTGCTGTCGCTGGCCAGCGGCGTCGACGCCGTGACCCGCGCCCTGACCGGCCGCAACGCCGCCGCCGCGCCGGGCGAGACCAGCGCCTGGGTGCAGGAGATCAACTTCTACGCCGACAAGGACAAGACCGACACCTACGGCTTCCGTTCTGAAGGCTTCGGCCTGGCGGGCGGCGTCGAGCGCGGCACCAACATGGGCGCCTTCGGCCTGACGGCGGCCTTCACCTCGTCGGATCTGGAAGACCCCGAAGCGGCGGCTGAAGAAGTCCTGTCGGCCAACCTGCTCGAGCTGGGCCTCTACTGGCGCGCTCAAGGCCAGTACTGGACGACCTGGGCGCGTGCGGCGGGCGGCTACGCCTCCTTCAGCGCCACGCGTAAACTGGTCGCCGACGGCATCAACCTGAAGAACGAGTCCGACTGGCACGGCTTCACCCTGGCCGCCGCCGGCGGCGCCTCGTACGAGCGTCACTTCGGCCGCCTGAACATCCGTCCCGAAGCCTATGTCGAATACTTCTCGCTGAGCGAAGACGCCCGCACCGAACGCGGCGGCGGCGACGGCTTCGACCTCGATATCGATGAGCGCGACGGCCACATCTTCTCGGGCGTGGCCGCCGTGAACATCGGCTACGGCTTCGGCAAGGAAGGCTGGATCCGCCCCGAAGTCCGTCTGGGCTGGCGTCAGAACTTCTCGGTCGACGCCGGGACCACCATCGCCCGCCTGGCTTCGGGCGGCGACGCCTTCACCCTGGAACCCGCCAGCATCGAGGGCGGCGGTCCGATCCTCGGCTTCCGCCTGAACGTCGGCAACGACCTGGGGCTGCTGTCGATCACCGGCGACGCCGAACTGCTGGAAGACTACGTCCGCTACACCCTGCTGCTGCGGGCCAGCTTCAAGTTCTGATTTTTCTTCGGAACGCGAATGAAAAAGGGCCGCCGGATTCGTTCCGGCGGCCCTTTCCCTATCTTGCCGCGCCCTCGCGCCTTTCTATGATCCCTCCAAACCAGAGGGGGTTTCATATGAACAAGTTCGCCTGGGCGGCCTGCGCCCTGATCCTCAGCGCACACGCGCCCGCGATGGCGCAAACCGCCGTCCAGACGGCCGCCGCGCCTAGCCTGCCGACCGCCGACCGCGGCCTGTTCACCGCGCAAGACCTGTTCGGCATGGAGGTCGCCTCCGACGCCCAGATCAGCCCGGACGGCGGGCAGATCGCCTATGTCCGCCAGACGGCCGACATCATGACCGACCGGATGCGGCCGACCATCTGGCTGATCGACGTCAAGACCGGCCGCCATTCGCCCCTGGTCGCCTCGGCCGGGTCGCATCGCCAGCCGCGCTGGTCGCCGGACGGCGCGCGCCTGTCCTACATCTCCAGCGCCGAGGGCGGCGCGCCGCAGTTGTTCGTGCGCTGGATGGCGTCGGGCGAATCGGTCCGCGTCACCAACCTGCCCAACACCCCGTCCAGCGTCAGCTGGTCGCCCAACGGCGAGCAGTTGGCCTATTCCGTCCTGGTCCCCGGCGAGAAGCCCAAGATCGGCTCCCCCCTGGCCAAGCCCGAGGGCGCCCAGTGGGCGCCGCCGCTGGAGATCATCGACAGCGTCTCCTACCGCTCCGACGGCCAGGGCTATCTGAAGCCGGGCTTCCGCCACGTCTTCGTCGTCGGGTCGCAGGGCGGCGGCGCGCGCCAGCTGACGCATGGCGACTTCCATCACGGCGGCGGCCTGTCCTGGTCGGCCGATTCCCGCACCCTCTACCTCAGCGCCAACCGTCGCCCCGACTGGCAGCGCGAAGCCGCCGACAGCGAAGTCTTCGCCCTGGATGTCCAGACCGGCGGCCTGACCGCCCTGACCAGCCGTGCGGGGCCGGACAATGCGCCCGTCGCCTCGCCCGACGGCCGCCGCATCGCCTACCTGGGTTATGACGACAAGCGGATGGGCTATCACAACACCCGCCTCTATGTGATGGACGCCGACGGCTCGAACAGCCGCGTCCTGACCGAAAGCCTCGATCGCTCGGTCCAGTCTCCCGTGTGGAGCCGCGACGGCCGCTCGGTCTATGTCGCCTATGACGATCAGGGCCGCACCAAGGTCGCCCGCGTGTCGCTGGACGGCGCCGTCACCACCCTGATCGAGGATCTGACCGGCGACGACTTCGGCCGCCCCTACACCGGCGGCGGCTTCACCGTGGCCGACGACGGCGCCATCGCCTATACGCGCGGCGATTCCAGCCGCCCGGCCGACGTTCACGTCATGAAAGGCGGCCGCAGCACCCAGCTGACCCGCCTGAACGCCGACTTCCTCAGCGCCCGCCGCCTGGGCGAGGTGCGCCGCATCCAGGTCGCCTCCTCCCACGATCAACGCGCGGTCGAAAGCTGGCTGACGCTCCCGGCCGACTATGTCGAGGGCCAGCGCTATCCGCTGGTGCTGGAGATCCACGGCGGCCCCTTCGCCGCCTATGGCCCGCACTTCGCCACCGACAACCAGCTATTCGCCGCTGCGGGCTATGCGGTGCTGTCGGTCAACCCGCGCGGTTCGACCTCCTATGGGGACGAGTTCGCCAACCTGATCCACCACAACTATCCGTCGAACGACTATGACGACCTGATCAGCAGCGTCGACGCCATTATCGCTCAGGGGATCGCCGACCCGAACAAGCTGTTCGTCACCGGCGGCTCGGGCGGCGGCGTGCTGACCAGCTGGATCGTCGGCAAGACCGACCGCTTCAAGGCGGCCGTCGTCCAGAAGCCGGTCATCGACTGGGCCAGCTTCGTGCTGACGGCCGACAACCCGGCCTTCTTCGCCCGCTACTGGTTCGGCGAATATCCGTGGGAGAACCCGGAGGCCTACTGGCGCCGGTCGCCGCTGTCGCTGGTCGGCAACGTCAAGACCCCGACCATGGTCGTCGTCGGCGACGAGGACTACCGCACCCCGGTCAGCGAGTCGGAGCAGTACTACACCGCCCTGCAGCTGCGCGGCGTGCCAACGGCCCTGGTGAAGATCCCCGGCGTCGGCCACAGCCTGGCCGTCCGCCCGTCCCAGAACGCCGCCCGCATGAACGCCATGATCGAGTGGTTCGCGCGCTACAAGGACGGCGCCCCGGCCGCTCCGGCGCAATAAGACCCGGCTCCGCGCCCGTCATGCGGCGGGCGCGGAGGTTCAGCGTGGCGTTAGTTGACTTTTAGCCAGAACACTTACAGAACATCATCAACGGTTCACGCCTTGTTCTGGATTCTGCGCCATGCTCACGAAGAAACAGCACGAACTCCTGATGTTCATTCATGAGCGCATCCGGGAGACGGGCGTTTCGCCGTCCTTCGACGAGATGAAGGAGGCGCTGGACCTGGCGTCCAAGTCGGGCATCCACCGCCTGATCACGGCACTGGAGGAACGCGGCTTCATCCGCCGCCTGGCCCACCGCGCCCGCGCGCTGGAGGTGGTGAAGCTGCCGGAACAGGCGACGACCGCCGCGCCGGCCAAGGGCCGCGCGCCTTTCAAGCCCGACGTGATCCAGGGCGGCGGCCTGAACCCTCGCCCCGCCGTCGCCGAGGCCGCCAACGACGTCCGCGACCTGCCCCTGCTGGGCAAGATCGCCGCTGGCACCCCCATCGCCGCCATCCAGCACGAGCGCGAGCGCCTGCCCGTCCCCGAAGCCATGCTGGGCGCGGGCGAGCACTACCTGCTCGAGATCGAAGGCGACTCCATGATCGAGGCCGGCATCCTCGACGGCGACACGGTCATCATCAAGCGGGTGGAGAACGCCTCCTCAGGCGAGATCGTCGTCGCCTTGGTCGAAGGCGAGGAAGCTACGCTGAAGCGCCTGCGCAAGAAGGGCCAGTCCATCGCGCTCGAGCCCGCCAACAGCGCCTATGAGACCCGCATCTTCGGCCCCGATCAGGTCGAGGTTCAAGGTAAGCTGGTCGGCTTGCTGCGCCGCTATCACTGAGGGGCCCTCCCCCATCCCCGCTCGTCCCGGCGGACGCCGGGATCAAATGCTTTGGCTTCAAGCAGGGTCGTCTGGAAGTTTGCCTGTGATCTGGCCTCTTCTAGCCAACGACAGCACGTCCGGCTCTATTTGGATCCCGGCGGACGCCGGGATGAGCGGTTAGGAGTGAGCCCCGCCCCACGGCCGCCGTCCCCGCACCTCCGCCGCCCACAGGGCGCGCCAGCCGCCGGCCCCATCGCGCCACAGCTCCACCGAACCGCCGCGCGCATGATCCGCGCCGTCCAGCACCAGCCGCCCCTCGCATGACGACGGCAGGACCGCGACCACAGCCCTTATGCTGACCACCTCGGCGCTGCGGCACATATGATCCATCTGCGCCTCGCTAGGCGACGCCTTGCCCCACCACAGCACCAGCGCGCCTTCCTCGCTATCCGGCGCGCAGAAGGATCGCTTGCAGGTCCAGCCTTCGCCCGGCCGCCCCACCGCCTCCAGACCCCGCCGCCGGGACCACAGATCGCTAGCGAACTGACGCACCGCAGGCCGCATGACGATCGCCTGCTCTCCCTGCCGATACGCCGCATTCGCACCGCCGTCGCCGACCCAGACATCCGGCGGCGCCGGGCGCGGCCAGATCAGCACCGCCGCCGCGAACGGCAGGCCCAGCCAGCGCCACCGTCCGCGCCACAGGCACATGAACAATATGCCCACGAAAGCGACCGGCAGAGCCGCCGCCGGGGCGCTGGGGATCGCCTGAACCGCGCCGGGCAGACCCGCCGCCCAGTGCCCTATCGCCAGCATGACATCCACCGACTTGCCCGCCAGCCACAGGAAGGGCGCGCCCAGGCCCAGCGGCTCCAGCGCCGCGCCCAGCGCCAAGGCGGGCATCATGATGAAGTCCGCCAGCGGCGCCGTCGCCAGATTGGCGATCAGTCCATAGACGGCCGTGCGGTTGAAATGCTGCATAGCGAACGGCCCCGTCGCCATGCCCGCGACCAGGCTGGCGGCGCAGGCGGCCAACAGCCAGCTGCCGAACCGCTGCACGGCGACAATGGGCCAGGGCGCGGCGAACTCTCGGATGCGGCGCGGCCAGACCTCGACCAGGGCGACCAGGGCTGCCGTCGCCGCAAAGGACATCTGGAACCCCGGCGTCACCACGGCTTCGGGCCGCAGCAACAGCACGACAAAAGCCGCCGCCGCCAGCGCCCGCATCGTCACCGCCTGCCGGTCGGCCAATACGGCCAGAAAGGCGATGGAGGCCGTGACCGCCGCCCGCTCGGCCGGCGGCGGCGACCCCGAGATCACCAGGTACGTCCCGACCGCGATCAGGCCTGCGATCGCCGCAACCTTCTTGCCCGAGACGCGCAACGCCAGCCACGGCCAGGCCGCGACCAGCAGACGCACGGCGAAGAAGACGAAGCCCCCCACGACCGCCATGTGCAGGCCCGAGATCGACAGGATGTGCGCCAGTCCCGAATCCCGCATGGCGTCCAGGTCCGGGCTCTGGATCCAGGTCTCGTGCCCCGTGGTCATGGCCGCCGCCACCCCGCCGGTCCGCTCGCCCAGGCGCGCCACGATCCGCTCGGCCAGGGCGTAGCGCACAGCGTTGACCTTCATCACCATCCGCACCCGCCAGGGCGGCGGCGTCAGATCGGCGGCGCGCGTCGGCCCCAAGGCGAACAGCGTCCCGCCCATGCCCTGAAAATAGGCGTTGCGGCCGAAGTCATAGGCGCCGGGGCTGGCCGGGGGCGGCGGCGGATTCAGGATGCCGAAGACGCGGATCGCCGCGCCGGGCGGCGGCGGCGTCCCCTTCACCGTGACCCGCAGCCGCTCAGGCGTCGCCTCGGGCGTCAGACCGCGCACCCGCACAGGCGCCACGACGATGCGCGCGCCGTTCTGGCCCGGCGAATCCACGTCCATGACCCAGCCCTCAAGCTGCGTAGGCTTCATGTCCGCAGGCGCGATCGGCGCCGCCACGGCCTCGGCCCTCAGCTTGGCGACCGCCAGGCCGCCGCCGAAGCACGCCAGCATCAACAGGATCAGGGTCGCCGCGCGTGGCAGCCCCCGCGCCCGCCCGACGATCCAGGCTCCGAACAAGACCATGGCCGCCGTCACCAGCGGCCACGTCGCAGGTTCATCCTTCAAGGCAAAGTAGGCGGCACACCCTGCGCCGAAACAGACGGACGACCACAGGGGCCAGCGATCCGCCTGCGCCCGCACGTCATGGCGAAGACTGTCAAATAACCGGGCCATAAGGGTTCGCTTCCCCACGGGCGGGCGTATAAGACCCTGCCCTATGGACCCTGCCTCTATGACCTCCCCTTCCTCGACCGTCGTCACCCGCTTCGCCCCCTCGCCCACAGGCTACCTGCATATCGGCGGGGCGAGAACTGCGTTATTCAACTGGCTGTACGCCAAGGGGCGCGGCGGCAAATTCCTGATCCGCATCGAGGACACCGACCGCGAGCGTTCGACCGACGAGGCGGTGAAGGCCATCTTCGACGGCCTGTCCTGGCTCGAACTGTTCGGCGACGAAGAACCGGTCTTCCAGTTCGCTCGCGCCGACCGTCACCGCGATGTGGTCAATGAACTGCTGGCGACCCGCCACGCCTATCGCGACTTCCTGACCGCTGACGAGACCACGGCCCTGCGCGACCAGGCCAAGGCCGAGGGCCGCGATTTCGTCTCCCCCTGGCGCGATCGCGAACCGAGCGTCGACGATCTGGCCAAGCCGCACACGGTGCGCTTCCGCCGCCCGCTGGATCAGGCCGTCGCGGTCGATGACGCCGTGCAGGGAACCGTGCGCTGGGACTCGGCGTCGCTGGACGACCTGGTCATCCTGCGCTCGGACGGGGCGCCGACCTACAATCTGGCCGTGGTGGTGGATGACCACGACATGGGCGTGACCCACGTCATTCGCGGCGACGATCACCTGAACAACGCCGCCCGCCAGAGCCTGATCTATGACGCCCTGGGCTGGACGCGGCCGACCTTCGCCCACATCCCCCTGATCCACGGCCCGGACGGCGCCAAGCTGTCGAAGCGCCACGGCGCCCAGGCGGTGCACGAATACGCCGACATGGGCTATCTGCCCGAGGCCATGCGCAACTATCTGGCCCGCCTGGGCTGGGCGCACGGCGACGACGAACTGTTCAGCGACGAGCAGGCGCTGGCCTGGTTCGACCTGACCGGCGTCAACAAAGCCCCCGCCCGCCTGGACTTCGACAAGCTGGCCCACGTCAACGCCCATTGGCTGCGCCTGGCCGACGACGATCGCCTGGCCAAGCTGACCCTGGACGCCCATCTAGCGCGCGGCCGCACGTTGCAGCCGGACGACGAGGAACGGCTTCTGCGCGCCATGCCCTTCGTCAAGGATCGCGCCAAAACCATCCCCGAACTGGCCGATCAGACGGCATTCGTGTTGCAGGTGCGTCCGCTCGCCTTAAACGAGAAATCGGCCGGTTTGCTGCAAGGCGAAGGCGGGCAGCGAATTTCACGACTGCGTGAACGACTGGGTCTTTTCCAGAGCTGGGACGTCTTTGCTCTGGAAGCCGAGCTTAAAGTTTTCGCTGAAGAGGAAGGCGTAGGTTTCGGAAAAATCGGACCTTCCATGCGCTCCGCCTTGACGGGCGGCTCGACGTCGCCAGATATCGCACGCACTCTCTGCGCGCTCGGGCGCGACGAAAGTCTCGGACGCTTGGATGATGCGCTGCAACAGACTAAGTGATCACCCATAACCAACTCAGGCCGTCCGCCTCCCCGCGCGCCGGTCGAAAGAAGAACAAGGGGCCTAGATGACTGAACAAGCGAAACCCGCCGGCTCGGCGACCCTGTCCTACCAGGACAAGTCCATTGAGCTTCCCGTCCTCTCCGGCTCGACCGGCCCGGACGTCATCGACATCCGCAAGCTGTACGGCGGCACCGGCGCCTTCACCTTCGATCCCGGCTTCACCTCCACGGCGGCCTGCGAATCGGGCCTGACCTATATCGACGGCGATGAAGGCGTGCTGCTGCACCGCGGCTACCCCATCGACCAACTGGCCTCCAAGTCCAACTTCCTGGAAGTCTGCCACCTGCTGCTGCACGGCGAACTGCCGAACGCCGCCCAGTTCGAAGAGTTCGAGCAGAGCGTCACGCGCCACACCATGCTGCACGCCCAGTTCGACCGCTTCTTCGAAGGCTTCCGCCGCGACGCACACCCGATGGCGATCATGGTCGGCACCGTCGGCGCCCTGTCGGCCTTCTATCACGACAGCCTGGACATCCATGACCCGGTCCAGCGCAACATCTCGGCCATCCGCCTGATCGCCAAGATGCCGACGATCGCGGCCCGTGCGTACAAGTACCACATCGGCCAGCCCTTCATCTCGCCGCGCAACGACCTGTCGTACGCCGAGAACTTCCTGCGCATGTGCTTCGCCGTGCCGGCCGAGGACTATCATGTCGATCCGGCCCTGGTGCGCGCCATGGACCGCATCTTCATCCTGCACGCCGACCACGAGCAGAACGCCTCGACCTCGACCGTTCGCCTGGCCGGTTCGTCGGGCGCCAACCCCTTCGCCTGTATCGCCGCCGGCATCGCCTGCCTGTGGGGCCCGTCGCATGGCGGCGCCAACGAAGAGGCGCTGAACATGCTGAAGGAAATCGGCACCCCGGACCGCATTCCTGAATTCATTCAGGGCGTTAAGGACAAGCGCTACAAGCTGATGGGCTTCGGCCACCGCGTGTACAAGAACTACGACCCGCGCGCGAAGGTCATGCAGCAGTCGGCCTATGAAGTGTTGGCCGCCACGGGCCGCGAGAACGACCCGCTGTTCCAGGTCGCCAAGGAACTGGAAGCCGTCGCCCTGAAGGACGAGTACTTCACCTCGCGCAAGCTGTTCCCGAACGTCGACTTCTATTCGGGCATCACCCTGTCGGCCATGGGCTTCCCGACCACCATGTTCACCGTGCTGTTCGCCCTGGCGCGCACCGTGGGCTGGATCGCCCAGTGGCAGGAAATGATGGCCGATCCGTCGCAGAAGATCGGCCGCCCGCGTCAGCTGTATACCGGCCCGACCGAGCGCGACTACGTGCCGCTGGCTCAGCGCGGCTGAGCCGTCGCACAGCGCAGAATACGAAACGCCGGGGCGCAAGCTCCGGCGTTTTTTCTTGGCCTTGCGAAAGATCAAGGCCCGGCGCCTCAGGACGGGTTAAGGGGTGGCCCTCCCTGCTCTCCATGAGGATTCGCCATGCAAGGCTATCTCGACGACATCGAACGGGCGACGCTCGACAACGACGACTTCCGCCGGGTGCTCTACACCGGCCGCCACCTGCAACTGGTGCTGATGACGCTCCAGCCCGGCGAGGAGATCGGCGAAGAGGTCCACGAAGGCCACGACCAGTTCTTCCGCATCGAGCAGGGCCAGGGCCAGATCGTGATCGACGGCCTGTCCCGCCCGGCCGAAGCCGAGTCCGGCATCATCGTGCCCGCCGGCGCCCGCCACAACCTGATCAACACCGGGACCGAGCCGCTGAAGCTCTACACCCTGTACGGCCCGCCCGAGCACCGCGACGGCGTGATCCACCCGACCAAGGCCGACGAAGCCGAAGAGCATTTCGACGGCAAGACGTCGGAATAGGCTTCAAGCAAGACGGAAGACCTGACGCTGGGCCAGCATGGAACAGCGGCCCGACAGAGCCAGGCCCGGACGACATCGTCGCCATCGGGCCTGACTCGCGACCTCAGCGCCGTGCTTAGGGCGCGCTGAAAGGCGCGCCGAATCCGCCGGCGCGATAGTCGTGCATCGCCTCATCCAACTCGACCTCGGTGTTCATCACAAAGGGGCCGCGAGCGGCGACCGGCTCATTCAGCGGAGCCCCCGCCAGCAGGATGACGTGCAGAGCGGTGGCGGCGGTGATGGACACCACGCTGTCCTCGGCCTTGTGCTCCATCCACAAGGTCGCGTCGGGGCCGCCCTGCGTCGCCGTCGCGCCGAACGCTCCTTCGCCGTCGATCACGTAGAGAAAACCGTTAAAGCCCGCCGGAATGTCCTGGGTGAACTCCGCACCGGGCTCCAGACGAATGTCCAGCATCATCACCGGCGAATGGCTCTGAGCCGGTCCCGCCACGTCGCCGGAGCGCCCGGCGATAACCCGCGCCTCGACGCCAGGCTCGCGCCGCACCGGCATGTCAGCCCCCCGCAAGTCCTGATAGCGCGACGGCGTCAGCTTGTCCTTGGCCGGCAGGTTCAGCCACAGTTGCAGCACATGAACGAAGCCGTCATCAGCCGGAATTTCATTGTGGATCACGCCTCGGCCCGCCGTCATCCACTGGGTGTCTCCCGGCCCCAGTTCGCCCCCGCCGCCCTTGTTGTCCTCATGGCGCAGACGGCCTGACATCACATAGGTGACGGTTTCGAAACCCCGGTGCGGATGCGGCCCGAAGGCGCCGCGCTTGAAGCGGTCGTTCATCATCGACAGGAAGGGATCATGCTTCCGCCAGTCGCCCGGCATGACGGCGGCGCGTCCATCGCGGATGGCGTCGCGGTGCATGGGTTGCGAGCGTGTGACGCTGACGATCGCGCGTTCGGGGGTGTTCGACATGGCCGTCTCCTCGTTGCAGGCGCCCGACCGGGCGCCTTTGACCCGATGTGGGATGGGCCCTCTTGCGCAACAAGCGATCCAGGCCCCCTCAGCGTCTCACCAGCAGAACGCATCGGTGCAAATTTACACACCATCCGATCCATCGTCCCATTTCTGGAACTCCAGATACGCTAGGTGACGAACTTGCGGGAGATGTCGTCCACGGTGGCGCAACCGGACAGCTTCATGGCCAGCGCTAGTTCGGTCTTCAGTGTTTCGAACATGGAGGTGACGCCTGGCGCCCCGCCCAGGGCGAGGCTGTAGAGCGTCGGTCGCCCGACCGCGACCGCCTTGGCCCCCAGCGCCAGGGCCTGAAAGACATGAACGCCACGCCTTACGCCGCCGTCGAGATAGACCGGCACGCTGGAGCCTACGGCCTCAACGATCCCAGGCAAGGCGGTGATCGCCGCCGGCACCGTATCCAACTGCCGCCCGCCATGGTTGGAGACCTGGATCGCCGCCGCGCCATGGGCCACGCATTCCCTGGCGTTTTCAGGCGTCAGAACGCCCTTCACCACCACCGGCAAACCAGACTCGCGCGCGATGAATTCGAGGTCGCCGAATGTCAGATCGCGCTTGAAGACCTGAAACAGCTCCGCCAGCGTCGCCCCGACCGGCGCATTCGGCACGTTCGGGAACGGCAGCGTCTCGGGGAAGGCGAACCCATTGCGCCGGTCCGCCTCTCGATTTCCGGCCCACTCCAAGTCGACAGTAAAGACAATGGCCGTGCAACCGGCGGCCTTGGCGCGCTGCATCAATTCGCGATTCACGCCCGCATCCTTGGCGTAATACAGCTGGAACCACTTCGGGCCGGAACTGGCCCTGGCGATATCCTCCAGCGGCGTATTGGCCAGGGTTTGCGCGCAGAACAGGGCGCCGGCGTCAGCCGCGCCCTTGGCGCTGCCTCGTTCAGCCGTCGCGTGGGCCAGACCGTGGGCCGCCATCGGCGGCACGAAGACCGGCAAAGCGACCTGAGATCCGAGCAGTTCCGCACGAGTGTCCGGCTGCGTCACCCCCGCCAGATTGCGCGGGAGGATCTGTCGATCATCAAACGCCCGGACGTTTTCACGCAACGTCCACTCATCTCCGGCTCCGCCCGAGATGTAGCCGAACGGTCCCTTGGGGATCAGGCGCTGGGCTTCAGCTTCCAGATCCAGAAGATTGATGATGTCCAGCCGCTTCTCGGCCGTCCCGGCGACATAGGGCGCGCCGGCCTGCGCGCCCGCTCGCGTTCCATAGCCAAATGTGGTCGCCGCTGCGGCGAACCCCAGAGTAGAGATCAGGGCGTCTCTGCGACTTGGCATCGTCAGGCTCCAGTTCGAGCCCCCCTGTCTTGGATAGCACCCGTCTCGCCATGAGTCTTTATGGCGAAAATGCGTTCATCATCACGAGTTCTCGATAGCCGTGATGTCGCTACGGCGCAGACGACGCGCCGAACACACATATTGTCCAAAAAGGAATGGTAGGCGGCGACGGGTTCGAACCGCCGACCCTCTCGGTGTAAACGAGATGCTCTGACCAGCTGAGCTAGCCGCCCACATCATCCGACTCAGCGTCGGGACAGGCTTCATGCCCTGTGGCGGTCAGCCGTTCAAGGCGCTTTTCAAGCCTTCGCCGGGGCGAAAGCGCGCGGTGCGCGAGGCCGGGCGGGCGATCTCCTGGCCGGTCTGAGGATTGCGGGCCACGCCCGCCTTGCGGTCCACGGCGACGAAGCTGCCGAAGCCGACCAGGCGCACGTCGCGCCCCTGAGCAAGTGAACCCGTCACCTGATCGGTGAAGGCTTCCAGCGCCAGCTTGGCCTGGTCGCGGCTGATGCCCGCCGCCTCGGCCATGCGGCCGATCAGTTCCGTCTTGGTCATGTCTGCGGCTCCCCTCGCGAACGAAGCGCGCACTTAAGCCGCTGTCGGCGGGCGGGTCAAAAAGAAGGCGGTCCGGGTCCCCCCGAACCGCCGTCCTTCATCTGGTCAGAGACCCAGAGTCAGTGGCTGATGCTGGCCCCCTCGCCCGCCGTCGGGGCGGGCGGAGTCGGCGTCATCGGCTCGGCCGCCTCGTCCCACTCGACCGGGGTCGGCGTGCCCGTCAGGGCCCACTTCAGCGCCTCGTCGGCGGTGGAGATCGGCACGATCTCAAGGGCGGCCTTCACGTTTTCGGGCACGTCCTCCAGGTCTTTCTCGTTCTCCTGCGGGATCAGCACGGTCTTCACGCCCGAGCGTAGGGCCGCCAGCAGCTTCTCCTTCAGGCCGCCGATGGCCGTGACCCGGCCGCGCAGGGTGATCTCGCCGGTCATGGCGATGTCCTTGCGGATCGGGATGCCGGTCAGGACCGACACCATGGCCACCGTCATGGCCACGCCGGCCGAGGGGCCGTCCTTGGGCGTGGCGCCGTCGGGAACGTGGACGTGGATGTCGGTCTTCTCGAACACCGGCGGCTTGACGCCGATGCTGAGGGCGCGGCTGCGGACGTAGGACGCCGCCGCCGAGATCGATTCCTTCATGACCTCCTTCAGGTTGCCGGTCACGGTCATGCGGCCGCGGCCCGGCATCTTCAGGGCTTCGATGGTCAGGATGTCGCCGCCGAACTCGGTCCAGGCCAGGCCGGTGACGATGCCGACCTGATCTTCCGCGTCCGTTTCGCCATAGCGGAACTTCTTCACGCCCGCATATTCGGCCAGCTTGGCCGCATCCACGGTGATCGAGGCGGCCTTGGTCTTGGCCATCTCGCGCACCGCCTTGCGGGCCAGACCGCCCAGGGCGCGTTCCAGCGAACGCACGCCGGCTTCACGGGTGTAGTAGCGGATCAGGTCGCGGATCGTCTCGTCGGGGACGATCAGTTCCTCTTCCTTCAGGCCGTGGTCCTTGAGCTGCTTGGGCAGGACGTGGCGCTTGGCGATCTCGACCTTCTCGTCCTCGGTGTAGCCGGAGACGCGGATGATCTCCATGCGGTCCAGCAGGGGCTGGGGCATGTTCAGGCTGTTGGCCGTGGTGACGAACATCACCGGCGACAGGTCGTAGTCGACCTCCAGATAGTGGTCGCCGAAGGTCGAGTTCTGGGCCGGGTCCAGCACTTCCAGCAGGGCCGAGGACGGGTCGCCGCGCCAGTCGGCGCCCAGCTTGTCGATCTCGTCCAGCAGGACGAAGGCGTTGGTCGTCTTGGCCTTCTTCATCGACTGGATGATCTTGCCGGGCATGGAGCCGATATAGGTCCGGCGGTGGCCGCGGATCTCAGCCTCGTCGCGCACGCCGCCCAGCGACATGCGGACGTATTCACGCCCCGTCGCCTTGGCGATGGACTGGGCCAGCGAGGTCTTGCCGACGCCGGGAGGGCCGACCAGGCACAGGATCGGGCCTTTCAGGCTGCCGGTGCGCGCCTGAACGGCCAGATACTCGATGATCCGTTCCTTGACCTTCTCGAGGCCGTAGTGATCCTCTTCGAGGATGTCCTCGGCCTTCTGCAGGTCGATGGCCTTGGGCTTGGTCTTCGACCACGGGATCGACAACAGCCAGTCGAGATAGTTGCGCACCACGGTCGATTCCGCCGACATCGGCGACATGTTGCGCAGCTTCTTCAGCTCCGCCTCGGCCTTGATGCGGGCCTCCTTGGACAGGCGCGTCTTCTTGATGCGCTTTTCCAGTTCCAGCAGTTCGTCGCGCGCGTCGTCGGTCTCGCCCAGCTCGCGCTGGATCGCCTTCATCTGCTCGTTCAGATAGTACTCGCGCTGGGTCTTCTCCATCTGCCGCTTCACGCGGCTGCGGATCTTCTTCTCGACCTGCAGGACGCTGATCTCGCCTTCCATCAGGCCATAGACCTTCTCCAGCCGGGTCGGGATGACCACGGTTTCGAGCAGGGCCTGCTTGTCGGCGATCTTGACCGACAGATGGGCGGCGACCGAGTCCGCCAGCTTGGACGGATCGGTGATCTGGGGGATGGCGCTGAGGGCTTCGGGCGGAACCTTCTTGTTCAGCTTCACATAGTTTTCGAACTGCTCGATCACGGCGCGCAGAAGGGCTTCGCTCTGCGACGGATCGCCGGCCTCATCGTCGATCTCGACGGCTTCGGCTTCGTAATAGTCCTCACGGTCGGTAAAGCGGGTCAGGCGCGCGCGCGACTTGCCTTCGACCAGCACCTTCACGGTGCCGTCAGGCAGCTTCAGCAGTTGCAGCACCGTCGCCAGCACGCCGGTCGAATAGATGGCGTCCGTCGCCGGATCGTCGTCGACGGAGTTCTTCTGCGTGGCGAGCAGGATCTGCTTCTCGCCCTTCATGATCTCGTCGAGGGCGCGCACGGACTTCTCGCGCCCAACGAACAGGGGCACGACCATGTGCGGAAAGACGACGATGTCTCTCAGCGGCAGGACAGGGAGGATTTTGCTCTCGGTCATGATGCGTACTTTCCGGGGCCTTCGTGAATCTCAGACCCGCCGACCCGATCCGACTTGGCGTTACTGCCGCCTCGTCTCGACTCGACCCGCTATTTTTCAGCGGCTTTCGTGTGAGTATGTGGTTCTGTCTGGACGCGGTTCAAGCGTAACGGGGCGGCGGCCCACAGAAGCGTGAAAAAGCGTGTGATTTCAGACGGCCGCCTGGGTCGTCTCTGAAACGATGAAGGGGCGGCCCGTGGCGAGCCGCCCCTTTTCGCTTGGATCGGGCCTCAGCGTCAGGCGGCGCCGTCGGCCGTCTTCTTCTTGGTTTCCGAATAGATCAGCAACGGCTGGGCCTTGCCCTCGATCACCTCGGCGTTGACCACGACTTCCTCGACGCCCTCGTAGGTGGGCAGTTCGAACATGGTCTCCAGCAGCACGCCTTCCAGAATGGAGCGCAGGCCGCGGGCGCCGGTCTTGCGGGTGATCGCCTTCTTGGCCACCGCCGACAGGGCGTCGTCGGTGAAGGTCAGCGTCACATTCTCCATCTCGAACAGGCGCTTGTACTGCTTGACCAGAGCGTTCTTCGGCTCGGTCAGGATCTTGATCAGAGCGACCTCGTCCAGATCCTCCAAGGTCGCCAGGACCGGCAGACGGCCGATGAACTCGGGGATCAGGCCGAAACGCATCAAATCGTCAGGCTCGACCTGCTTGAGGATTTCGCCGGTGCGACGCTCGTCGATCTCCTTGACCTTGGCGCCGAAGCCGATCGAGGCCCCCTCGCCGCGCGCCGAGATCACCTTTTCCAGGCCGGCGAAGGCGCCGCCGACGATGAACAGGATGTTGGCGGTGTCGACCTGCAGGAACTCCTGCTGCGGATGCTTGCGCCCGCCCTGCGGCGGCACGGAGGCGACGGTGCCTTCCATGATCTTCAGCAGGGCCTGCTGCACGCCCTCGCCCGACACGTCGCGGGTGATCGACGGATTGTCCGACTTGCGCGAGATCTTGTCGATTTCGTCGATGTAGACGATGCCGCGCTGGGCCCGCTCGACGTTGTAGTCCGACGCCTGAAGCAGCTTCAGGATGATGTTCTCGACATCCTCGCCCACATAACCGGCTTCGGTCAGGGTCGTGGCGTCGGCCATGGTGAACGGCACGTCGATGATGCGCGCCAGCGTCTGGGCCAGCAGCGTCTTGCCCGAGCCGGTCGGCCCGATCAGCATGATGTTCGACTTGGCCAGTTCGACGTCGTTGTTCTTCGTCGCGTGGTTCAGGCGCTTGTAGTGGTTGTGGACGGCGACGCTCAACACCTTCTTGGCGTGGCTCTGACCGATCACATAATCGTCGAGGACGTCGCGGATCTCCTTGGGCGTGGGCACGCCGTCCTTGGAGGTCTTGAACGCGATCTTGTGCTCTTCGCGGATGATGTCCATGCACAGTTCGACGCATTCATCGCAGATGAAAACGGTCGGTCCGGCGATCAGTTTGCGGACTTCGTGCTGGCTCTTGCCGCAGAACGAGCAGTAGAGCGTGCTTTTGGCGTCTGTGCCGGCGGCTTTGGTCATAGACCCTTCTCACTATCCGCGATCCGCCCCGACATTGGGACGAAAGGCGCTTCCTTCACGATCGATCCAAGGAATCTATCATCGAAGGTCTTCAAAAAATGACAATCACCCATCACACGTTCCGCCACAACCCCGTTGCGGCGCCGCAGCGCGCTTCGGGGAACGGACAGGACAGATAATATGGGGATCACGGCTAATGTCTGACATGGGAAGCGAAAAAGCCTTTCACCAGTCCCCTGCCCCCGGCCAACTCATCGTCGCCTTCGATTTCGACGGCACCCTGACGATTCGCGACAGCTTCACCAGCTTTCTGAAATGGCGGGCCGGGCCGGTGCGCTGGCTGACCGGACTGGTGCAGATGATCCCGGCGGTCTTCGCCTATCTGGGCGACCGGGATCGGGGCCGGATCAAGGTCGCGTCGGTGCGCGAGTTCCTGATGGACGCCGACCGCAAGGCGCTGGAGGTTGAGGCCGAACGCTTCGCCGCCGAGATCTGGCCGCGCTTCATGCGCCCTGATGCGCTGGCGACCTGGGAAGACTGGGGCCGTCGCGGCGCCCATCGCGTCATCGTCACCGCCTCGCCCGAAACCACCGTCGCCCCCTTCGCCCGCAGGCTCGGGGCCGAGAACTTGATCGGCACCCGCCTGGCCTTCGACGATCAGGACCGCGTGCAGGGAACCTTCGTTGGCGGCAACTGCCGAGGCGAGGAGAAGATGCACCGCCTGCGCGCCGCCTATGGCGCGGACATGCAGTTGGCCGCCGCCTATGGCGACACCTCCGGCGACGCCCAGATGATCGCGGCGGCCGAGGAAAAGGGCTACCGCGTCTTCACCGCCCGTCCCTGACCGCGTTTAGGCGAGTTGGCGATCCCGCCCGGCGCCCAGTCCCAGCCCGACCATCAGGATGCACAGGGCGCCGCACACGGCCAGAGCCGGAGCCCAGCTGCCGACCGCGTCGTGCAGCGCCCCGATCGCGATCGGGCCGCAGGCGGACAGCAGATAGCCTACCGACTGGGTCATCCCTGAAAGCTGCGCGGTCTGCTCGGCCGAATGGGTCCGCAGACCGATGAAGGCCAGGGCTAGGATGAAGGCGCCGCCGATGGCGAAGCCGAACAGGGCGACCCAGATCATCGCCAGCGCTGGCGCAGCATAGAGGCCCGTCAGCGACGCAAGGCCCAACAAGGCGAAGCCCGCGGCCAAGGCTCGCTGGTCCTTCATCCGGCGCACCAGCGGCGCCAGAACCAGCCCCGGCGCCGCCGTGGCCAGTTGCATTACGCCGTGCAGACCGCCCGCCGTCTCGGGCGACGCTCCTGCGCTCGTCAGGATCGACGGCAGCCAGGCCGCCACTGCGTAGTAGACGAAGGAGTTCACGCCGAAGAAGAGCGTCACCTGCCACGCCAGGCCGGATCGCCACACCGAGACGCCGCTCACGCCCGCCGCAGCCTTGGACGCAGGCGTAGAACGGCGGCGCAACTGCGGAACCCAGACCAGAGCCGCCGCCGTCGGCAGGGCGATCAGCGCCGCCAGCGCCAACCGCCAATCGAACGCCTGCGCCAGGGGAACCATCACGGCCGACGCCCCGGCCGAAGCCACGCCCATGGTGATGGCGTAGAGAGTGGTCAGCCGGGTGATCTGATCGGGAAAGTCCCGCTTCAACAGGCTGGGCAGCAAGGTGTTGCCGACGGCGATGCCCGCGCCGAGCGTCATCGATCCCAGATAGAGCGCCCACAACGGCCCGGCCGACCGGATCGCGACGCCCGCGATCATGGCGACCAGCGCCAGGAAGATCGCCCGCTCCAGGCCCACCGCCCTGGCCAGTCGCGCCGCGAACGGCGAGACGACGAAGAAGGCCAGCAACGGCAAGGTGATCAAGAAACCCGCCTGGCTCGCCCCCAGGCCGAACGCCTGGCCGATATCGCCGAGCAGCGGGCCCGCCCCCGTGAACGTCCCGCGCAGGGTGCTGGCCACCAGCAGAACGCCGGCGACGACCCAGAACGGGTGCAGGAAAGAACGCGAAGTCATGACAGGCCGCCAGGGAAAGACGCCTCGGGGAGGAAGGCCGGCCCACACTAGCGATGGAGCAATCGGCGAACTTCGGATATTCAGACATGAAGTTTTGATAATCGGTCAGATCGCCATGACCTCGCTGCACGCCTGCTTCCAGAGCTTCGATCCCGACGCCTTTCCTCAGGCCGCCGTCGCCGTCAGCCTGGGCGGATCGGCCCATGACGTCGAACTGCCCCTGCACACCCATCGCAAGGCCCAGCTCGTCGTCGCGCTTCAGGGCGGGGTCATGTGCCGGACGCAGGACGGCCTGTGGATGGCGCCCCTCGGCGGCGGCGTCTGGGCGCCGGGCGGCACGCCGCACAGCAACCGCGTCACCGCCAACGGCCGCGTCTGCATGCTGTTCGTCGAGCCGGACGTGCCCGGCCTGCCCGACCGCTGCTGCACCCTGTCGCTCAGCCCCATGCTGATCGAGCTGATCCGCCATCTCGCCCGACAGCCCACGCCCGACTATGCGCCCGGCGGCCACCTGGACCGGATCGCCCAGGTCGTTCTGGAAGAGTTGCGGCGGACGGAGATCGCGGCCCTGCACCTGCCCATCCCCGCCTCGCCCGCCCTGCGCCGCATCGCCGAGGCCCTGATCGAGCACCCCGGCGACCGATCCACCGTGGGCGAATGGGCGCGCCGCGTCGCCATGAGCGAACGCACCCTGACCCGGCTGGTCATGCGCGAAACGGCCATGAATTTCAGCCGCTGGCGTCAGCAGTTGCAGATCGTCCTGGCCTTGCAACGACTGTCCTCCGGCGCCTCGGTCCAGAGCGTCGCCTATGACCTGGGCTATGAGTCCGCCAGCGCCTTCATCACCATGTTCAAGGCCGCCATGGGCAAGCCGCCCGCCAAATACATCGCGGCGGCCGATCCTCGCGCGCTCGACCAATCCTGAACGCCGAAAGCAATCAACGTATATTGTATCTGATTTACAGGCGTGTTTTCCTTCGGCTCAGACCGTCCGGCAAGGGCGGCGAGACCTCGGGGGAGGGAAACCATGATCGTAGCCGTTCTGCTGACGGCGCTGGCGCTGCTGGCCGCCTATTACGCCGTTCAACTGGTCCGCACGGCCAGGGCGCGCGGCGAACTCAGGCCCAAGGCCGAAGGCGTGGCCATCGGCGCGGTCGCCAACTTCTTCGACGCCCTGGGCATCGGATCGTTCGCGCCGACGACGGCCTGGCTGCGGTTCCGCAAGCTGGTTCCCGACAGCTTCCTGCCCGCCGTGCTGAACGCGGGTCACTGCCTGCCCACGGTGATGCAGGGTCTGGTCTTCATGAAGCTGATCCAGGTCGACCCGGTGCTGCTGATCGCCTGTATCGGCGCCTCGATCCTGGGGGCCGTGATCGGCGCGCCCATCGTGCTGCGCCTGCCGGTGCGGGCGGTGCAACTGGTGGTCGGCGCGGCCCTGCTGATCGCCGCCGCCCTCTACGCCATGACCAATCTGAACCTGATGCCCGCAGGCGGCGAGGCGGTGTCGCTAGAGGGAAACCTGTTCATCGTCGCCGTCCTCGCCCACCTGGTCATGGGCGCGCTGATGAGCTTCGGCATCGGCCTCTATGCGCCGTCCCTGATCATGCTCAGTCTCATGGGAATGAACCCGACGGCGGCCTTTCCCATCATGATGGGCGCCTGCGCCTTCCTGATGCCTGTGTCGAGCCTGCGCTTCATCAAGAGCGAGCGCATCGACCTGCGGCTGGTGCTGGGCATGGCGATCGGCGGGATACCGGCTGTGCTGCTGGCCGCCTTCGTCATCACCTCCCTGCCGCTGACAGTGCTGCGCTGGGGCGTGGTGGTGGTGGTCCTCTACGCCGCCGCCAGCCTGCTGACGACCGCCCTGAAATCAGCGCAGCCCGTCGCCGCCCCCGCAGACATCAAGGAGAGCTGAGCCCCTCGGTCAGGACGCCTTGCGTTCCGCCTCAGCCGCTTCGAGCTCGAACTCCTCGCGCAGGTCACGCAAGGTGTGCGCAAGGTGCGCGTTCGCCAGGCGACGCACGGCGTCGGCGTCCCGATCCAGCCACGCCCGCAGGATTTCGCGGTGTTCGGCCTCGGCCGTCAGGTGGCGGCCCTTGTGCTCCAGGTGCTTGCGGACGTAGCGGTCCGCCATGACGTGCAGGCGGGCGGTGATCTCGGCCGTCAACACTCGCTGGCCCGGCTGCACCAGGGCCATGTGGAAGGCGCGGTTCAACGGCCCGACGCTAGGCAGATGAGCGGCCGCCGCAGCATCCAGTTCGGCCAGCACGCGCTGAGCCGTGGCGCGCTGGGCGTCGTCCGCGATGAGGCAGGCCTGGGCCGCCGCTTCCGGCTCCAGTTGTAAGCGCAGTTCATAGATTTCCTCGGCCTCGGCCGCGCTCATGCCGCGCACGAAGAAGCCCCGGTTGGCGTGCGACACCACCAGACCGTCCTGCTCCAGCCGCACCAGGGCTTCGCGCAGGGGAATCTTGGAAACATTCAGATCAGCCGCCAGCGAATCCTGTCGGATCGGCACCTCAGGCGCGATCGCGCCGGACAGGATCATGTCGCGCACCACCTCCGTCAGGCGGTCGGACAGGGTGCGGACTTCAAGCGGGGCTGCGGCCATGCGGTTCATCAAATGGAAAAGGCTGGGCCGGTCGCCCAGCCCAGCCATAACCCGCAAAGTCCGCAATTACGATGTGGAATACGTCACACCACCTGGAAGCCGGCCCAGAAGGGATCGCGTCGATCCACCCAGATGGTGTTGAAGCCCGTGGCGATCGCCGATCCCTCGATCGAAGGCACGATCGCCTTGTGATCGCCCACCGTCGTCTCCGCCTCGACCCGGCCGATGAAGCGGCTGCCGATATAGCTTTCGTGGACGAAGGCGTCGCCGACCTTCAGCCGCCCCTTGGCGTGCAGATGGGCCAGCCGCGCCGAGGTGCCGGTGCCGCACGGACTGCGGTCGATAGCCTTGTCGCCATAGAAGACGGCGTTGCGGCCGTCGGCGCCCTGCCCCTTCGGCCTGTCGGCCCACAGGACATGGCTGACGCCGTTGATCGAAGGCTCGTCCGGGTGGACAGGGTGGAGGGCCGCCCGCACCCGTTCGCGCACCAGACCGCTCAGTTCGATGATGCGGCTGGCGCCCAGATCATCCAGCGCGGTGTAGGCGCCCTGCGGCTCGACGATGGCGTAGTAGTTGCCGCCGTAGGAGACATCGACGCTCAGCGGGCCGAGGCCCGGAACCTCGATCTCGATCCCTTCCGCCGCCAGATAGGCCGGGACGTTGCGGATGCGCACCGAGGTCACGCGGTCCCCCTCGGTCTCATAGGCGATGTCGAGAACGCCCGCCGGAACCTCGACCTTCAGCCGCCCCGGCGTGCGCGGCCGGATCAGGCCATGCTCAATGCCGAAGGTGATCATGCCGATGGTCCCGTGGCCGCACATGGGCAGGCAGCCGCTGGTCTCGATGAAGAGAATGCCCGCGTCCGCATCCGGCAGGGTCGGCGGATACAGGAAGCCGCCGCTCATCATGTCGTGGCCGCGAGGCTCGAAGCACAGCGAGGTGCGGATCCAGTCGTAGCGGCTGAGGAAATCCAGCCGCCGCTCGGCCATGCTCGCCCCTGACAACAGGGGCGCGCCGCCGGCGACCAGGCGAACCGGGTTGCCGGCGGTATGACCGTCAATGCAGAAGAAGACGTCGCGCATTCAGTATCCCGATCAGACGATCTTCACGGCCTTGCCCGAGCCGATCGGGCGCGTTTCCGCCGCCTTCTCGACCATGGCGATGACCTCGGCCCGGCGCGCGCCCGCCAGCGGCATACGCGGCATACGGACCCGCTCGCTGCCCCGGCCCATGATCATTTCGGACAGCTTGATCGACTGAACCAGATCCGAAACCGAATCCAGGTGGAGCAACGGCATGAACCAGCGATAGATCTCCAGCGCGCGGGCGATGTCGCCGTCCTTCACCGCCTTGACCAGGGCCACGGACTCTTCGGGGAAGGCATTGGTCAGGCCCGACACCCAGCCCTTGGCGCCCAGGATCATGCCCTCCAACGCCACATCGTCCAGACCGACCATAACCGCGTAACGGTCGCCCAGTTCGTTGAAGATGTCAGTGATGCGTCGCGAGTCCGGGGCGCTTTCCTTCAGGGCCACGATGTTCGGCACATCCGACAGACGACGCAGGTCGTCGTTGTTCAGCGTCTGCCGATACATCAGCGGGTTGTTGTAGAGCATGTTGGGCAGGCCGCTGGCCGCCGCCACGGCGCGGAAGTGAGCCTCCAGCTCCGCCTGCGTCGGCACATAGACCATGGCGGGCAACACCATCAGGGCGTCCACGCCGATATCCTCGGCGTCCTTGGCGTAGCGTTCGGCCCGCGCCGTGGTCAGTTCGCTGACCCCGGTGATGATCGGCACGCGGCCGTCGGCGACCTCGACCGCCGCCTTCAGCACGGCGCGCTTTTCTTCAGGCTCAAGCGAGTTGTTCTCGCCGACCGTGCCCATAACGATGATGGCGTCGACGCCGTCCTTGATCAGGCCGTCCAGCACCGTCTGGGTGGCGTTTAGATCGACCGCCAGGCCCTCATCGAATTGCGTGGTCGCCGCCGGGATCACCCCGCTCCAGTCCAACTTCGCCCCAGCCATAAGCCACTCCTCCTAAAGCGATATTATTATCGTATACGATATATGATTGTATGCAATGTCAAGCGAAGTTCGCCTATCCGGCGCTGTAACTGGTCTTGGTCAGGGTGAAGAAATCGGCCGCCGCAAAGCCCTGCTCGCGCGGGCCGTAGGACGAGGCCTTCGTGCCGCCGAACGGCACGTGATAGTCGACCCCGGCGGTGGCCAGATTGACCATGGTCATGCCCGCCTTGGCGCGGCGTTGGAAGTCGCGCGCATGCTTCAGCGACTGGGTGACGATGCCCGCCGACAGGCCGAACTCGACGCCGTTGGCGACGGCCAGCGCCTCTTCATAGTCCTTGACCCGGATGGTCGAGGCGACCGGGCCGAACACCTCTTCATTGTTGATGCGCATCGCCGGGTCGGTGTCGGCGATCAGGGTCGGCTCGACATACCAGCCAGGCGCCTCGCGGTTCAGGCGGCCCCCGCCGGTGACGACGCGCCCGCCCTCGGACGCAGCGATGTCGATGTAGCGATAGGAGGTCTCGCGCTGCGCCTCGCTGACTGCCGGGCCGACCTGGGTGTCGGGATCAAGGGCGTTGCCGACGCGCAGGGCGGCGACCTTCTCGGCCAGCGCCGCCACGAAGCGGTCGTGGATTCCATCCTGCACGATCAGACGGCTGGAGGCCGTGCAGCGCTGCCCCGTGGCGAAGAAGCTGCCGTCCAGCGCGATGTTCACCGCCCGGTCCAGATCGGCGTCGTCCAGCACGATCAGCGGGTTCTTGCCGCCCATCTCCAGTTGCACCCGCGCCTGACGCGCGGCGGCCCCGGCGGCGACGCCCGCGCCGACCCCTTGCGAGCCGGTGAAGCTGACGCCCGCCACATCCTTGTGGTCGACGATGGCCTGCCCCACCCGGCCGCCGCCGATGACCATATTCAGCACGCCCTTGGGCAGACCCGCCTCATGCAGGATCGCGACCAGGGCCTCGGCTGTCGCGGGCGTATGGCTGGCGGGCTTGATCACCACCGTATTGCCGAAAGCCAGCGCGGGCGCCGCCTTCCACGCCGGAATGGCGATGGGGAAGTTCCACGGGGTGATCAGCCCGAACACCCCGACCGGCTGGCGATAGGTCTGCACCTCCACCCCCGGCCGGGTCGAGGACAGGTTCTGGCCGTGCAGGCGCAGGGCCTCGCCGGCGAAGAACTTCAGGATGCGGGCGGCGCGCGCCGTCTCGCCGATGCCCTCGGCAAGGGTCTTGCCCTCTTCGCGCGACAGCAGGCGGCCGACCGCCTCGCGCCGCTCCATCAGCAGCGTCCCGGCCCGGTCCAGCACGTCCGAGCGCACCTCGGGCGAGGCGCCCGCCCAGCCGTCGAAGGCCGCCGAAGCCGCCGCCACCGCATCATCGACCTCGGCCGCCCCGCCTGCAGGGGCCAGGGCCACCACCTCGCGCGTGTCGGACGGGTTCAGGCTCTCAACCGTTCCCGCCCCCCGGCGCTCGCCGTTGATCCAGTGGCTCAGTTCGATGGTGGCGGTCATGGGGCGTTTCTCACTGCGGGAAGGAGGCTGACGAAGGGCTCAGAAGCCCAACGCCAGAATCTGATCGTAAAGCACCTTGGGCGTGCGCACGCCGTGCGCCAGGCTGCGGGCGCGGGCTTCGTAGCGGCGTTGCGACGGCAGTCGCGCGCCCTGATCCGCGAAGGCGGCGAACAGGGCCTCGGCCCGTGCGGCGTTCGCCTCGGCGTCGCCCCCGCCCATGATGGCCGGATCAAAGGCCAGGATCAGCTCGCCGTGCATGGGCGCCGCCTTGGCGCCGTCGTCAAAGGCCATCGACTCGCGGCTGGTCAGATCGCCGATCAACGGCCCCGCCATCAGCTCGATCATGGTCGACAGGGCCGAGCCCTTGTGCCCGCCGAAGGTCAGCATGGCCCCGTCCAGCGCCGCGCGCGCATTCGTCGTCGGCCGCCCCTCGGCGTCCACGCCCCAGCCCTCGGGGATCGGCTTTCCGGCGATGTCGTGCAGCGCCATATCCCCGCGCGCGATGGCGCTGGTGGCAAAGTCGAAGACGTATGGATACGGCCCCGGACGCGGCCAGCCGAAGGCGATCGGATTGGTGCCCAGCAGCCCCTTTTTACCGCCCGCCGGCGCCACCCATGAATGGCTGGGGGTCATGGCCAGCGCCGCCACGCCCATTTCCGTCAACTGCTCGATCTCGGGCCACAGAGCGGAGAAATGGAAGCAGTTGTTGATGACCAGCGCCGCCACCCCGACGCCCTTGGCCTTCTGCGCCAGCAGCGGCGCCGCCCGCTCGAACGCCAGCAGCGAATAGGCATGACGCGCGTCAGCCCGCACCAGCGCAGGCGACACATCCTCGACCACAGGCTCCGCATCCAGCGACAGCTTGCCCGACCGGATCGTCATGACGCAGCCCGGCAGTCGGTAAAGCCCATGCGAGGCGCACTCGTCCCGCTCACCCGCCGTGATGACGCGAGCCACCGCCTCGGCGTGCGCGATCGACAGCCCCGCCCCCGTCAGCACCCGCCGCGACAGAGCGAACACCTCGTCCATCGACAGGGCGACCGTCTCCTGGGCCTCAAACACGCTCACATCGCTCTCCCGACCTTGAATCGTATACGATGCTGCCGGGATGCGCGCGAAACATCAAGGCCGATCAGTTCACGTCGACCGACGCCTAGGAGAGTTCGCTCATGTTATTGTCGACCTCGCCGCCGTCCCATGGCCCAAAACGCCAAAGCGATCAGACCGGCGCCCGCCAAACCCGCGACGCCGAAAACCCGCGCGCCCATAGGCGTCGCTGGCGGTTCAGTTGAAGGATTGGCCTCCGGGCTCTCGCCCTGCCCCTTTCAAGAGGCGGACACCAGGCCCGCGTCGGTCAACTGCAGTCGACGCAGATCAACGCCCATTTCGTTGCGGAACCGCGTAACAGCCGCATCGCCCAGACGCCGCATCATCGCCTGATCGCCCCGCTGCATCGCATCCACATAGGTCGCCTGCTGCACCAGGAAGTTCAGCATCAGCACCTCGGCCATCTCCTGGCGCCCGGCATCGCCCAGTCGCGCCACGGCGGGCGATCCGCCAATGACGCCACGCACCTGATCGCGAACAGCCAGCGCCTGGGTCCGATTGTTGTCGCCCTGATTGGCCATGATCCAATTGAGAATCCAATAGGCCGCCATGGCGTCGGCCAGATCACCAGTGCGCAGACCGTCCTCCCGCACGATGCCTGCCCAGCTGGCGATCGGATCGCCGCTCTGAAAAGCCGAACGCGTCCGTTCAGCGGCTTCGCGACCGGAAGTTCGTTCGATGAAGTCAGCAAACTGAGACTGAACGCGCGTCGATACAGCCGCTGTCGAGCGATAGGTCGTAGCCGCCGCGACACGGCTGCGCTCAGGCGGTCGAGGCTCAGAGGACGGCTCCGTCATATTGTCACGCACGGCGGCGTGCATCTGGTTCATTGCGTCCGCCGTCGCAAAGCCCTGGAAGGCGTAGTCCTGGGCGCGAGCCATCGGCGCGCTTGCCGCCGCACAAGCCATCACCGCCATGACCGCCAAATACTTCATAGCAAGTATCCTAACCCTGGCGTCGTCGACGCATCACGGCCCAGACCGCCGCAACGAACAAAGCTCCTGTCGCCAATCCGGTCGCCCCATAGGCAAGAAGGCCCGAAGACGACGGATCATGCGAAACTTCAGACGCGGGATTGGCCTTCGGGCTGTCGCCCTGCCCCTTTCAAGAGGCGGCCGTGAACCCGCTGCCGCCCAAACGCAATTGGCGCAGATCCACGTTCATCTCATTACGGAACCGCGTCCTCGCCGCGTTCTGCAAACGACGCTGCATCGTCGCGTCATTGGCCCGCATGGCGTCTTCATAGGCGACGCTCTGGGCGATGAAATTCAGGATCAACGCTTCGGCCATCTCTTGCTTCTGCGCATTGTTCAGAGCGCCGAACTGGGTGTTGCTGGTCATGTTCTGGCGCACCTGCGCCTTGACGGCCTGAACCTGCGAGCGATCCACCGAACGAACGTCGTTGGCTATCTGCCAGTTCAACACCCAATAGGCCGTCATGGCGTCCGCTACATCGCCCCGGCGCAGACCATACTGGGACACGTGCCCGCCCCAGCGAGCGAAGAAATCCTGATCGTTCATCGCAGCAGCGATCCCGGCCCCGTCACCGCCCGTCGAACGCACGAAGTCCGCGAACTGGCGTTTGACGCGCTCAGTGACAGCAGCCGAAGCCTGATAGGTCGTGGCATAGGCGCCCGCCCGAGACGTGCGAGCGCTCATAACGGGATCACTCGGCGCAACCCTTTCGCTGCGCTCCCGGTTGATGCCCATCTGCGCTTCCATCAGAGTGTTATTCATGATGGTGTTGGCGATATCGGCCGACAGATTGCCGTTGCTGAACGACGGCATATAGTCCTGCGCTTGGGATGTAGCTCCCGAAAGCAATGCGATCACGCCACCGAGCACAATGGCTTTACGAACCAACACCAGGCGCGATTTCATATCCATCTCCGATTTACATCCGACATAAACGCAGACAAGGGCGACGAGTTTCCTCGTCGCCCCACAGTCTTTTCTTTCGCCTTACCCCTGCTTACGGGCCAAGGTAGAGACCGATTCACCGATCGACTTGATGACCGTATTGAGCGCCTGAGTGATGAAGCCGATCTCCTGACCGACAGCCTGCATCTCGGCGCTGAGCGAGGCCACTTTGGGCTTCTTGCTGTCCTGAGCCTTGTCGATCTTCTCGCCCAGTTCGATGGCGCGCTCCATCTTGGAGTCGACGATCTTGCCCAAGGCTTCAGCCAGACGAACGAGGAAGCTCTTCTTGCCTTCGGCGCCGCCGCTCTCGGCGCCGCCCTCTCCCTCACGCGCCTTCTTCAGCGTGTTTTCCGTCAACTGGCGCACAACGTCATTGGCCTGACGCTCGATCTCACCGGCTTCAAAGGCGCCGCCGCCCACGGCCGAGGCCAATTGTTCCGAAGCTTCGGACAGGTTGCTGGCCGCGCCAGCAAAATCCCCCGTCGCCGCATGGAAGGCGCCCTGCGCGACATCGATCACCGCTTGAGGCAGGCCCAGTTGCTGACCGACCTGCTGGATCACCGCACTGCCGATCTGCGTCATCAGGCTCTTCAGAGCCACTGAAACCGCCAGTGAAGTGCCACCCGTGGCGACCGCCAGGGCCGCCGTGCTGACTAGGCTGCCGATGTTGAAGCCGCCGCCGCCGATGCCGAACATGATCTATCTCCGAATAAGTGTGCGTTTCCGGTTCGCCGGCCAGGCGCCTCGCCCGGAAACCCGACGACCTCACGAAACCACCCGTCCCCTATCCTCGGTAGTCAGGCCGTTCCCCAGCTAGGGACTTCCCTAGCCAACGGCGCAGGCGCGGCGGGACGCGAGCGGAGACAGCCGCCGTCTGAGCGCGCGCAGCCTCGGCACGAGCCGCGTCCTCGGCGATTTCTTCGGGCGTGCGGGCGCGCCGGTCCAGGACGGTGATCCCGCCCGCCGTGACGCCCAGCAGCAGCACCTCGTCGCGCCAGACCACCACCGTCGCCCGCTCGCGCGTTCCCAGCGGCAGCGAGCGGATGAAGCGGATGTCGTCGCCGCTGGGCGCGCCGCTTTGGACCTTCTTCAGCATACGGATGGAGAAGAAGGCCAGGCCCAGCACCAGGGCAAGGGCGACCAAAACGGTCAGGAAGTCCATCAGCAGGGCGAACGGCGTCATTGCGTCTCCGAGGGGGAAGCCACGCCGTCGTCCGGCATGGCGGGAAAGAGCGGGGCGCGGCGGGCGGATGCGTCTTCGGGCACGGCAACGTCGCCTCGGCCTTCGCCTTCCGCTGTCAGATCAACCGGTTCAAGCGTCTCGCCTCGCGCAACCTCGTCGCGCAGGCGGCGCGCCGTCAGGATCACTTCGGCGACCGCGGCGAACATATCCTCAGGCACCACGGCCTCGACCGGCACCTGTTCGTGCAGGGCGCGGGCCAAAGGGACGTTGCGGATGATCGGCACCCCTTCGCGCTCGGCCATGCCGCGCATGGCGCGTGCGATCAGGCCGTCGCCCTTGCCCGCCACCACCGGCACCACGTGCTCGCCGGGATCATAGGCCAGGGACACGGCGATGTGGGTCGGATTGACCACCAGGGCGGCGGCCCCGCGCACGGACCCGACGGCGCTGGACTGGGCCCACTCCTGGGCCAGTTCGCGGCGCCGCGCCTTGACCGTGGGATCGCCCTCCATGTCCTTGGCTTCCTGACGGATGTCGCGGCGGCTCATCCGCAGCCGCTTCATGAAGCTGAAGCGCTGATAGGCCGAATCCAGGATGGCGACGAAGACGAAGACCACCAGGGTCCAACCCAGCAGGTGGAAGCCCGCTGCGCCGAACGCGCCCAGCACCTCTCCCGGCTGGGCGGCGGGCAGGCGCAGGATGCGGTCGAACTGGCCGAACAGGATCAGCGCCGCCAGCCCCAGCAGCAGAGCCGTTTTCACCAGCGACTTCGCCACCTCGAACAGGTTGTCGGTGTTGAACATCCGCTTCAGCCCCTCGCCGGGGTTCAGGTGGTCCAGCTTGGGCGTCATCTTCTCCAGCGTGAAGACCGGCCCGGTCTGCAGGAACTCCATCAGCGACGCGAACAGGGCCACCGGCAACAGCAGCAGCGCCGTCAGATAGACGAACCGCCGCGCCGCCGACCACGCGACCTGCTCGAAGGCGTCGCCGAACGGCTGATCCATCACGCGGAACACGTCGTCGAACAGGGCCGCGAAATTCTCGAACACCGCCCCCGCCAGCATCAGGCCGACCAGCAGCCAGGCCAGCAGCACGGCGGTGGAGCCGACGTCCTTGCTCTTGGCGACGTCGCCTTTCTTGCGCGCGTCCTGAAGCCGTTTCGGTGTCGGCCGCTCTGTCTTGTCGCCGCCGTCGTTCTTCTCCGCCACGCGCGCTCCGCCTCATCGAACAGGTATGAAAAACATCAGGAACAAGCTGTGCCGAATACAGAAACAGCACAGCTTATGGTCAAGCTTATTCCTTCTCCGCACCCTGACAACTTCAGAATAAAAACAAGCTAGGGTTAACCCTACTGGCAAAAATTTTCATTCCCGATCTCGTTGACAACATTCATGAGCAATAATATCGCTGTCACACAAGATCGAAATTCACATAGCTTCGGGCGAAATACGAAGTGAGACAATTTTGCTCGGCAACAGGCACAGTAATACTTATAATTACTGCATGGAATCACTCCGCAATTGCGGAAGACTGTAGCTCCACCTCGTCGCAGCTGGTCGCTTCAGCCGCTTCCGTCAGCCGGTTTTCCCTGGCGCTGGGAAGCGGAGCGCTCGGATCAGGGTCTTGCTCGGCACACGCTCAGCGAGAGGCGCGGGCGGCACAGCAACTGCTGATCTACGACAATGAGTCGCCGACCGAGGTGATCGGTTCCTCGGAAACCGTTGTTTTTTACAAACCGCGAAGTTCCACGACCGGCTCGGGACCAGACCGCAGCAGGCCGCCGCACGGCGATCTGATCGCAGCAGCGGCGCGCGAGCACGACATCGATCCTGCCCTGCTACAGGCGATCATCAGCGTGGAATCCGCCGATAATCCCAACGCCCGCTCGCCCGTCGGCGCGCGCGGCCTGATGCAGGTGATGCCCGCCACCGGCCGCCGCTTCGGCGTCGCCGACGAGATGCGGCTGCACGAGCCGGAAACCAACATTCGCGCCGCCTCGCGCTACCTGAAGACGCTTCAGGGCATGTTCGGCAACGACCTGCGTCTGGTGCTGGCCGCCTACAACGCCGGCGAAGGCGCCGTGCAGCGTTACGGCCGCAACATCCCGCCCTACCGCGAGACCCAGGACTACGTACGCAAGGTCATGGCTCGCTACGACCAGCTCCTCACCGCCCGCCGTTCCTCCTTCCGATAGTTCTCACCGATCTCCCGTTCGGCCTGATCCGCCGGCAGCCACAAGGCGCGTCCATGTCCTTCGCCAGCCCGCTGAAACTGCTGGGCCTGCGCCACAACGGCGGAGGCGTCGGCCGCTATTCGGACCTGTTCCTGGTGGCGGGTGTGGCGGCGATCATCGCCATGATGATCATGCCCCTGCCGTCGCTGGCGATCGACGCCCTGGTGGCGATCAACATCAGCGCGGGCGTGGTGATGCTGCTGGTGTCGATCTACATCGCCTCGATCGTCGACATCTCGGTCTTCCCCAGCCTGCTGCTGATCACGACCCTGTTCCGGCTGGCGCTGTCGATCGCGACGACGCGGATGATCCTGCTGGAAGGCCACGCCGGGGCGATCATCAACACCTTCGGCAACATGGTGGCGGGCGGCAATCTGGTCGTCGGCCTGGTGGTCTTCCTGATCATCACCGTCGTGCAGTTCATCGTCATCGCCAAGGGCGCCGAACGGGTGGCCGAGGTCGCCGCCCGCTTCAGCCTGGACGCCATGCCAGGCAAGCAACTGTCGATCGATTCCGACCTGCGCTCGGGCCTGATCGACAAGGACGAGGCCAAGCGCCGCCGCCGCCTGCTCGAGATGGAGAGCAAGCTGAACGGCAATCTCGACGGCGCGATGAAGTTCGTGAAGGGCGACGCCATCGCCGGGATCATCATCGTGGTGATCAACCTGCTGGGCGGCCTGGCCGTGGGCATGCTGCAGAACGGCATGGATTTCGGCGCGGCGGTCCAGAAATACTCCATCCTGACCATCGGCGACGGCATGGTGATGCAGATCCCGGCCCTGCTGGCGGCCATGTCGGCGGGCCTGCTGGTGACGCGCGGCGGCGATTCCGAGACCGACGCCCACCTGGGCGCCTCGATGCACCGCCAACTGTCGGCCCAGCCCAAGGTCTTCCTGGTCGCGGGCGGTATGTGCTGGCTTCTGGCCCTGGTGCCAGGCTTTCCGACCGTGGTCTTCCTGCTGCTGGGCGCGGCGGCCATGACCGCCTCCATCATGATCGAGCCGCGCTGGCGCAAGTCGGCCGGGCGCAAGATGAGGGCNNCTGACCGGCCGCTCGTCCGCAGAGACCGAAGGGCCGATCGCCTCGACCCAGACACGGCCGACCGAAGGCGCCGCCATGACGCCTCTGCTGCTGGAGATCGACGGCCGCGCCCTGCGCGCGACCGATCCCGAGCGCCTGACCGCCGCCCTGGAGACCCTGCTGGACGAGTTCGAGGCGTCGCTGGGCGTGGCCCTGCCGCGCGTGACGGTGCGCTACGGCCCGGCCGAGGCGGCGGACCGCTGGCGGTTGATGGCGTTCGAGGCGCCCCTGGGCGCGGGCGATCCCGGCCCGGCCGAGGACGCGCTGGAGGCGACCCTGGCCGGCGTGCGCGGCCTGCTGCGCCGCAACGCGGGGATGTTCATCGGCATTCAGGAGGCCTCGATCTTGCTGAACCGCGCGGGCGAGAGCTATCCCGAGGTGGTCAAGGAGGTCGCCCGCGCCCTGCCCCTGGCCCGCATCGCCGAAATCATGCGTCGCCTGGCCGAGGAAGAGGTGCCGCTGCGCAAC
>DJDA01000139.1 GCA_002430835.1 Brevundimonas sp. UBA5936 | reverse complement strand
CTGACCACGGCCGCGCCGACCCCGCCCGTCGCGTCGGCCTTGGCGAAGGCCATCAAGGACGGGTCGCGGGCGACGTCGGCCCGGACCGAGAAGGCGTCGGCCCGCGAGGCGCGCGCGCCGCCCAGACCGAACAGCTCGCTCATCGACACGTTCGAGGGAACCTGGGTGGTGCGGTCCTGAAGCACCGACAGGTTCGCGCCCGAGCCGGGTCGCGGCGTGAACGTCATTTCGCCCGTCGAGCTGAGGCTGAACGTCCCCATCCGCCCCGCGCCCGTCATCGGGTCGTTCAGCGCCGCCAGCAGGCTGGTCATGTCGCCGCCCGCGGGCACCGCCACTTCGATGTCGCGCAGCTTGGCGCCCGCCGCGTCGCTGAAGCGGAAGGTGATGGTCTCGCCGGGCGTGAAGCCGTGCTGCGACGCCCCCGTCATGCCCGTTTCATAGATCGCCGGCTGCGCGCTGGTGATCAGGTCGTTCAGGCCGAAGAAGTGCGAAAAGCCTCGCCCGCCCTTGTTCGAGGGCGCGGCCGGATCGTCGATCACCACCACCCCCGTGCCGGGCGCGCCTTCTATCTTCAGACGCCCGTCGACGAAGCTGGCGCTGCCGTTGGTCCCCAGCTGGGCGTTCAGGTCGGCCAGGAAGGTCGCCGGATTCAGCGTCGCCAGGTCCAGGTCGATCTTCTGCAGGGCTACGCCCTGGTCATTGGTGATGACGATGGAGGTGCGGCCGGTGAAGCCCTGCAGGGCGGTCTCCAGAGACTGCCCGATGTTACGGCCGGTCAGGCTATTGGGCGGCGGCGCGGCGGATGAGGCGTTGTGCGCTCGGTTCAGTTCGTCGGCCAGACGCGACATCAGTTCGGCCAGACGCTCGGCCGTGGCCGGCGCCTCGCCGTCGCGCAGCTCCAGCAGCCCCTTGATCTCGCCCGAGCCCAAGCCTTCAGCCAGAGAGCGCGCCTTTCCGGCGGGGGGCTCGATGACCATGACCTCGTTGAACACCGTCTCGGCCGAGACGGCGCCGGCGCGCACATAGTCCAGCTTGGCCGCCCCCTGCCCCGCCAGCAGGATGCCGGCGCCGGTGCGGATCTCGACCCCGCCGACCGCACGGCCGGTGATGCGAACGTCCATCAGGCCCGACAACTGATCGATCAAGGCCGCCTGAGCCGTCTGCGCGCCCGAAGAGTCCGCATTGATCACCGTGGCCTTGGCGATCTCGACGTTCAGCTTCTCGATCTGCTCCAGCAGGCTGTTGGCCGTCTCGACCGCACTCTTGATGCGGGCGTCGGCGTCTTCGCGCACCGACTGAATCTGGCTGTTGATGCGGGCGGCTTCATCGAACAGGGCCTGCGTCTTCCAGATGGCGTCCTGGCGAGCGGGGCCGGAGGTGGCGTTCTCGGCCGAAGCGGCGAAGGCGGCGAAGACGCTGTCGATCTGCGAAAAGAAGCCGCTGTTGGAGCCCGGATCGCCGAACATCGACTGGATGCGGTCGTAAAGCTCATAGCGCACCGTCTGACGGCCGGCGTCGGCGCTGGCGTTCAGGCTGGCGGCCTGCAGGAAGCGGTCGGTGGCCAGACGGATGCGGGCGATCTCCACCCCCGCGCCGACGCCCTGACTGGCCCAGGACTGCTGGTCGGCGATCTTGCGGACATAGCCGGGCGTGTTGACGTTGGAGACGTTGTCCGAGACCACCCGCAGCTGCGTCTGGGCCGCGTTCATGCCCGAGGTGGCGATGTTCATGATCGAGTTGAGGGACATCAGACGTCTCCCACGCCGGAGCGCACGGGACGGCCGCTCGGCAAGCCTTGCAGGCAAGCGAGCAAATCTTGCCCGGCGAATTGAGCAGGTCTTCTGACCATCTCTTTGATTTTCCTCGACATCGGCGTTCAGCCCCTGTGCATTCGTCAGCAAGAGAGGCAAGCCACGGGCCAAGTCGAACGGCGCCGCCCGCGCCCGGCAAAAAGCGACAAGCGCGGCAAGAAGCGCCCGGCGTCACGTCGCTGAAACGGCGACCCAAAACCCATCAATATCAGTATATTTCAATACATTAAGATCGAAACCTACGCTTGGCCCAAGGCTTGCGGAGGCTCTGTCGAATGACCCAGGCGCAGCAGGCGCCGCCCCTCACCGACCGAAAGCGCCTGCCGCCCGCATGTCCGCCGTCAGCCTCATGTCCGTCCTGACGCCCGCCGCCCCCGGCGGCGCGAGCGTCGACGCCTCCGTCGAGGCGGCGACGGACAGCGCCGTCTTCGCGGACCTGATGCTGAAGGAAGAGACGCAGGCCGCGCCGCCCGTCGTCTCGGTCGTCCCGGTCGCCCAAGCGTCCGAAACCACCGCCCCGATCGAGGCCGCTCCGGTCGAGCCCGCAAAGGACGACATCGCCGTCGCCCCGGCTCCGCCCGCCTGGTTCGCGCCTCCCCCGCCGGTGCAACAGGCTGCGGCGCCGACAGCCCCTGCCGATCCGACGGCGCCGACGACCGAAGCGACTCCTGTTGTCGCCGCCGCGCCGTCTCCCGCTCCGTTGGCCGTTTCTGAGGCTGTAGAGGCGACTCCCGTCGCCCCGACCGCCGAACCAGCAGCCGCCACGACCGCCACGGCTGCGCCCGTCTCAGCCGCGACGACACCCCCAGCAACCATTTCCGCCGCCCTCAAGGCGGCGCTCCCCGCCGTCTTTGCCGAGCCGGATGCGGCGCCCGAGCCCCCGTCAACCGAGAGCGACGAGCCGTCGGACGCGCCGCCGCCGTCGCGCCCTGGAGCGGCCCTTCCTGCACAGGACGCCGCCCTGCTGGGCGTGACCGGCTTCCGGTCGGGCGCGGGCGAACGGCTGGCCTCGGCGCGAGAAGCGATACAGGCCGCAGCCACAGCGACAGGCAACGCCGAAG
>DJDA01000083.1 GCA_002430835.1 Brevundimonas sp. UBA5936 | reverse complement strand
ATTCAGACGAATTGGACTCTCTTTTTCCCTTCTCCCCTTGTGGGAGAAGGTGGGCGCCGGAGGCGCTCGGATGAGGGGTGCCGACGCGACGTTGTGAAAAAGAGGCGTGGACGTGGGCTGAAAATTTCAGCTGTGACGCAAACACCCCTCATCCGTCGGGCTCCGCCTGCCACCTTCTCCCTCAAGGGGAGAAGGAAACCCGCCCGCCGTCTTGACTCCCCGCCCCTCTGGACCGACACGACCCAACCATGATCACGCGCTATTCCCGCCCCGACGCCGTCGCCATCTGGTCGCAAGAGACCAAGTACAAGATCTGGTTCGAGATCGAGGCCCACGCCGCCACCAAGATGGCCGAGCTGGGCGTGATCCCGAAGGAATCGGCCGAGGCCATCTGGGCCAACGGCAAGGACGCGACCTTCGACGCCGACCGCATCGACGAGATCGAGCGCACCACCAAGCACGACGTCATCGCCTTCCTGACCCACGTCGCTGAAATCGTCGGCGAGGAAGCCCGCTTCCTGCATCAGGGCATGACCTCTTCGGACGTGCTGGACACCTGTTTCGCGGTGCAGCTGGCGCGCTCGACCGACCTGCTGCTGGGCGGTGTCGACCGCGTCCTGGCCGCGCTGGAGACCCGCGCCAAGGAGCACAAATACACCCCGACCGTGGGCCGCTCGCACGGCATCCACGCCGAGCCCGTCACCTTCGGCCTGAAACTGGCCGGCTATCACGCCGAGTTCCAGCGCGCCAAGCGCCGCCTGATCACCGCCCGTGAAGAGATCGCCACCTGCGCCATCTCGGGCGCCGTCGGCACCTTCGCCAACGTCGATCCGGCCGTCGAGCAATACGTCGCCGACCAGATGGGCCTCAGCGTCGAGCCCGTCTCGACCCAGGTCATCCCGCGCGACCGTCACGCCGCCTATTTCGCCGCCCTCGGCGTCGTGGCCTCCTCGGTCGAGCGTCTGGCCGTCGAGATCCGCCACCTGCAGCGCACCGAAGTCCTCGAAGCCGAGGAATTCTTCGACAAGGGTCAGAAGGGCTCGTCGGCCATGCCGCACAAGCGCAACCCGATCCTGACCGAGAACCTGACGGGCCTCGCCCGTCTGGTCCGCTCGGCCGTGACCCCGGCGATGGAGAACGTCGCCCTGTGGCACGAGCGCGACATCAGCCACTCCTCGGTCGAGCGCGGCATCGGCCCGGACGCCACCATCCACCTGGACTTCGCCCTGCACCGTCTGGCGGGCGTGATCGAGCGCCTGAACGTCTATCCCGAGAACATGCAGAAGAACCTCGACCGCCTGGGCGGCCTGGTCTTCTCGCAGCGGGTCATGCTGGCCCTGACCCAGGCGGGCGTGTCGCGCGAGGACGCCTATGCGGCGGTTCAGGAGAACGCCATGAAGGTCTGGCGCGGCGAAGGCGCCTTCATCGACTTCCTGAAGGCCGACGCCCGCGTCACCCTGCCCCACGACGCGTTGGAGGCCCTGTTCGATCTCGGCTATCACACCAAGAACGTCGACGTGATCTTCGAGCGGGTGTTCGGCCAGGGCTGACCCCATGCGCAGCGTCGGCTTCGATCCTGTCGTCGACGCGCGCACCCGGCTGCTGATCCTCGGCAGCCTGCCGGGCGACGCCTCGCTGAAGGCGGCGCAATATTACGCCCACCCGCAGAACGGCTTCTGGCGGTTGATCGGCGCTGTAATCGCCCAACCGGACCTGACCGCCCTGCCCTATGAAGCGCGGCTGGAGCGCTTGCGAACGGCGCGGATCGGCCTGTGGGACGTAATCGCCTCGGCCGAGCGGCAGGGCAGCCTGGACGCCGCCATCCGCAATCCTGAAGGCGCCGACCTGGCCGACTTGATGACGCGCCTGCCCGATCTGCGCGCGGTGGCCTTCAACGGCGGGACGGCGGCGCGGCTGGGCCGACGCGCCCTGGCGGGTGCGCCCGGCGTCGCGCTCCTTGACCTGCCCTCGTCCAGCGCGGCCCACGCCCGGCCGTTCGCCGAGAAACTGTCGCGCTGGACCGCCCTCGCTCCCTATCTGGACTGAGGCGAGCTTGGCCGCACATCACGCGCCGCGCCCGAAAAATTGATCGCGAACGCATCCTTTTGCGCAGGCAGCCGTATTCCTTTCCGACGCGGCCTCCCCCCGTTTGCAAGCCGACGTCGATGGAGGAATTTCATGACATTCACCCGCATCACCGCCCTCGCCGTATCGTCCGCCGCCCTGATGGCCGTAGCCGCCTGCGGTCAGAACGAGACGAAGAAGGAGCCGGCGCCGGTCGAGACCGCCCCGCCCGCCATGGCCCCCGCCACGACCGAGCCCATGGTCGGCGGCGTGGCGATGAACCCGTCCGACAACCTGGTCGCCAACGCCTCCAAGGCTCCGAACCTGACCACCCTGGTCAGCGCGCTGCAGACCGCCGGCCTGACGGAACGACTGCAGGGCGCCGGCCCCTTCACCGTCTTCGCGCCCGACAACGCGGCCTTCGACAAGATCCCCGCCGCCACGCGCGAGGGCTGGATGCAGCCGGCCCAGAAGGCGGCGCTGACCAAGCTGCTGACCTATCATGTGGTGCCCGGCCGTCTGACGGCCGCCGATATCGCCGCCCAGGCCCAGGCCAACGGCGGAACCGCCACCCTGACCACGGTTCAGGGCGAGAAGCTGTCGGTCAAGGACGCCGGCGGCGGCCAGTGGCGGATCACCGACGCCAAGGGCGGAACCTCGACCATCACCCAGGCCGACGTGGCCCAGTCGAACGGCGTGGTTCACATCGTCGACACGGTGCTGATGCCGAAATAGGACATCGGATCGAACCGACCGGCCGCGGGCGCGTTGATCGGATGCGCCCCGGCGCCTCCGGTCCCTTCCGTTTCCCCGGCGGAAGCCGGATCGAAGAAGGGCCGCAACCGTCGCCGGTTGCGGCCCTTGTGTCATTCGATTGCGATGCGGTTATTCGCCGGCGCGGATCTGTTCGCGCGCGATCGAGGCCAGTTCGTCCATCTTGGAGCGCAACTCGCCTTCGGACACCGTCATGCCCGAAGCCTTGAAGTCTCCGGCCACCTTGCGGAAGACGTCTTCCTCGCCCGGCTGTTCGAAGTCGGCGCGGACCACAGCGGCGGCGTATTGCTCGGCGCTCTCAGGCGACAGGCCCATCTTCTCGGCAGCCCACAGGCCCAGCATCTTGTTGCGACGCGCGATGGCCTTGAATTCCTGTTCCTGATCGAGGGCGTATTTGGCCTCAAAGGCCTGTTCCCGATCGTCGAAGGTCGTCATGCGCGTCGTAACTCCAGTCACGGACGAGTCTTGTCCGCAAACGGCTCTATGGCCCCCGGCGCGACCGAACGCAACCAGACTTCGGTCGCGTATGCTGACGCAGGGTCGCTTCAGGATATTTGTGTCACAGACGCCCTTCGGCTAAAGGGCGCGTGGTTCTATATAGCCGCCGTCGATTCAGGAACCGCGCCGCCCCGACCTTCGGGCCGCGCGTTTTTCGTTTTGAGGCCGTCCGTTTCCTTCCCCCCGGGGCCCGAAGATGAACACCAAGCGCAAGAAGCTCTACGAGGGCAAGGCCAAGATCCTGTACGAGGGGCCTGAGCCGGGCACGCTGATCCAGTATTTCAAGGACGACGCGACCGCCTTCAACGCGCAGAAGAAGGCGACCCTGGAAGGCAAGGGCGTCATCAACAACCGCATCAGCGAATTCATCATGTCGCGCCTGAACTCGATCGGCGTGACCAACCACTTCATCAAGCGTCTGAACCTGCGCGAGCAGCTGATCCGCGAAGTCGAGATCATTCCGCTGGAAGTCGTCTGCCGCAACGTCGTCGCCGGCTCGCTGGCCCAGCGTCTGGGTCAGGAAGAGGGCACGCCCCTGCCCCGTTCGATCATCGAATTCTACTACAAGAAGGATGAGCTGAACGACCCGATGGTGACCGAAGAGCACATCACCGCCTTCAACTGGGCCACGACGCAGGAGCTGGACGACATCCTGGCCATGACGGTGCGAGTGAACGACTATCTGTGCGGCATGTTCGGCGCTGTCGGCATCACCCTGGTGGACTTCAAGATCGAGTTCGGCCGCGTGTGGGAGAACGACTTCGCCCGCGTCATCCTGGCCGACGAAATCAGCCCCGACTCGTGCCGCCTGTGGGATTCGACCACGGGCGAGAAGCTGGACAAGGACCGCTTCCGCCGCGACATGGGCGACGTCATCGAAAGCTACACCGAGGTGGCCCGCCGCCTCGGCATCATGAAGGACATGCCGACCGTGATTCAGGGAGGGCTGCATTAATGGCCAAGGTTAAAGTTCACGTCTTCCTCAAGCCCGGCGTCCTGGACGTCCAGGGCAAGGCCGTCGAAGGCGCCCTGCAGGGCCTGGGCTGGAACGGCGTGTCGAACGCCCGCGTCGGCAAGCTGATCGAGTTCGACCTCGACGACGCCGTCGCCGACAAGGAGGCCGAGGTGAAGCGCATGTGCGACACCCTGCTGGCCAACACGGTCATCGAAAGCTACCGGATCGAAATCGCCTGACGGCGATGACGGGTCAGACGATCAGGGCCGCTCGAAAGAGCGGCCTTTTTCTATGCCCGCCGACCTAGCCGCACAGGTAATCCCGGCTCAGCGGCGCGGCCGTCTGCTTCTTCGTCAGTTGCAGCTGGAACACCATGTGGCCCAACTCGCGGAAGGCCACCTCGCTGGCGGCGAGATAGAACTCCCACATCCGGCAGAAGCGCTCGTCATACATGGCCAGAGCCTCGCCGCGCCGGGCCAGGAACCGCTTGCGCCAATGCCGCAGCGTCTCGGCGTAGTGCAGACGCAGCACCTCCATGTCCGTGACCCACAGGCCCGCGCGCTCGATGGCGGGCAACACCTCTGACAGGGCCGGGATATAGCCGCCGGGGAAGATGTATTTGCGCACCCACGGCTGGGTGCGGTTAGGCGGCGACTTGCGGCCGATGGAATGGATCACCGCCACCCCGTCGTCGTCCAACAGACGGGCGACCGTGTCGAAATACTCCTGATAGTTCGGCACGCCGACGTGCTCGAACATCCCCACCGAGATGATGCGGTCGAAGGTCTGGTTCAGGTCGCGATAGTCCTGAAGCCGGAAATCGGCCCGGTCGGTGACGCCCAGCGCCGTCGCCCGCTCATTGGCCGTGCGGTGCTGTTCGGTGGACAGGGTGACGCCGGTCACGCGCGCCCCGCGCTCGACCATCGACAGGCCCAGCCCGCCCCAGCCGGCCCCGATGTCCAGGGCGCTATGCCCCGGCTCCAGCAGCAGCTTGTCGATCAGGCGGCGCTTCTTGGCGACCTGGGCCTGTTCCAGGCTGGCGTCTGGCGTCTCGAAGAAGGCGCAGGAGTATTGCAGGTCTTCGTCCAGGAACAGGCGATAGAAGTCGACCGTCAGATCGTAGTGATGGCTGACGTTGCTGCGCGCGTGCAGCCGGTCGTTGGCCTGCTCCGCCCCGCGCTTGATCCGCTGCATCCAGGTCAGCTTGGGCGACCGCGGCCGAAGCGCCAGTTGCGAGGTCGTAAGTTGCAGGAAGTCATAGATGCTGCCGCCCTCGATCCGGAACGTCCCGTCCATGAAGGCTTCGCCCAGGGCCAGGTCAGGATTGGCGGCGATGGCGACGGCGGTCTTCATGTCCGTCAGCACGGCCGTCAGTTCCGGTTCGCCCGGCCCCGCCGTCAGCTCACGCCCGTCCGGAAGCCGCACCCGGATCGACCGCGTCTGAAAGGTTCGGTCCAACAGGGCTTGCAGCATCCCGTTCCTCCGCTCATCAAGACAGCTTGACCTTAGCTAGGGACAGAATGTCGCGACGCAACGCCCGTGACCAGTCTTCCGTTAGTTTGGGCATCCGAATCCGCCGTCAAAGGAAGAGCGCGCCATGAGCTTCACCGTCACATCGACCGACTTTCCCGACGGAGGCGTCCTGCCCGACGCCCAGGTCAAGGCGCTGGGAAACACCTCGCCGCAACTGTCGTGGTCCGGCGCGCCCGAAGGGACCAGGAGCTTCGCCGTCACCTGTTATGATCCCGACGCCCCGACCGGCTCGGGCTTCTGGCACTGGACAGTCGCCAACATCCCGGCGGACGTGAACGCCCTGGCCGCCGGTGCGGGCGCCGTCGGCGGAGCGAACCTGCCCAAGGGCGCCGTCCAGGGGCGCACCGACTATGGCGAGGCCGGCTTCGGCGGCGCCGCCG
>DJDA01000085.1 GCA_002430835.1 Brevundimonas sp. UBA5936 | reverse complement strand
GCAGCAGCACGCCCGCGACGGCGCAGAAGATCTTGAACGGCGTCGGCTGCAGCCGGTGCTGCAGGGCGTCGCCGATGGCCACCGCCAACCCGAAGGCGATCAGCAGCAGGACCGCAGGCCACGCCGCCAGCCCCAGCGACTGCATGATCAGATCGGCGAAGGTCGCGCCCGCGCCGCCCAGCCAGTTGGTCGGCGCCTGCGCCGATGCGGCGTTCCAGCTGGGATCGGCCGGGTTCCACGAGATCAGGGCCACCAGCAGAAGGGCGGCCAGCATGGCCTGCAGCACGCCCCTGAACCGCACGGCGAAGGGCGCCGCCCAGACGATGCGGGCGGTGCTCCAGACGCGTTGGCCGAGCGCGAAGGCGGCGGACATGAAGGCGGACCTCTGAAAACGGGACTCTGGCCCTTAGTGCCTCGCATAAGGTTAAAGCGGCATTTACCAGCCCGGTCTTTGCTGGCGGGGATGAGCCCTTATGCCCAGTGCGCCTGCGGGCTTGAGGTGGCGTGACGCGCGATAGGGGCCTAGAACGACAGCATGAGCGGATCGGACGACTACGACATCATCATCGCCGGCGCAGGGCTGGTCGGAGCGACCTTTGCGCTCGCGGCGGCGCAGGGGGGCCTGCGGCCCGTCATGGTGGACCCCCAGCCCTTCGACGCCCAGCTGGCGCCGACCTTCGACGGGCGGGCGACGGCGATCTCCTACGCCAACTTCCGCATGTTGAAGGCCCTGGGGCTGGGCGAGGCGCTGGAGCCGCACGCCTGTCGCATGGACCGCATTCTGGTGACGGACGGCCGCCGTCCCGGCGCGGCCAGCCGCAACCCTTCGGCCGCCTATATCCGCTTCGACGCGGACGAGATCGGCGACCGCAACGGCGGCGAGCCGCTGGGCTATATGGTCGAGAACCGCCGTCTGCGTTCTGCGCTGGCCGAACTGGTCGAGGCGCAAGGTCTGGAGGTCCGCGCCCCCGCCGCTGTGGCCGATGTTGCGGTCGGGCCGGGGCGGGCGACGGTGACGCTGAAGGACGGCTCCACCCTGTCGGCGCCGTTGGTCATCGGGGCCGAGGGCCGCAACTCGACCGTGCGTCGCGCGGCGGGCATCGACGTCTTCGGCTGGACCTATCAGCAGAGCGGCGTGGTCTGCACCGTCCGCATGGAAAAGCCGCACGGCAACGTCGCCCATGAGTATTTCCTGCCGGACGGCCCCTTCGCCATCCTGCCGCTGACGGAGAACCGGGCCAATCTGGTCTGGACCGAGAGCACCCGCCGGGGCGAGGCGTTGCGTTCGGCCTCGGACGAGGCCTTCCACGCCCATATGACGCGGCGGTTCGGCGACTTCCTGGGCGGGCTGACGATCGAGGGGCCGCGCTTCGTCTATCCCCTGTCGCTGCAACTGGCCGAGAGGCTGACGGCGCCGCGCATGGCCATCATCGGCGACGCCGCCCACGGGGTGCACCCGGTGGCGGGGCAGGGGCTGAACATGGGCCTGAAGGACGTCGCCGCCCTGTCCGAGGTGCTGACCGAGGCCGCGCGCATCGGCGAGGATATCGGCTCGGAGCTGGTGCTGGAGCGTTACGCTCGCTGGCGCCGGTTCGACAATGCGGCGCTGGCGGCGGGCTTCGACGGCTTCGTGCGCCTGTTCTCCAACGACATCGCCCCGGTGCGGCTGGCCCGCGATCTAGGCATGGCGGCGGTCAACCGCATCGCCCCCCTGCGCCGCGCCTTCATGCACGAGGCAGGCGGGGCGACGGGGGATCTGCCCCGCCTGCTGCGCGGCGAGAGTTTGTAAGAGGGCCTGCTCGGCTCAGTCGTGGGTGTGCAGCAGCACGTTGGCGTCGTCGCGGCGGTCGGCCTCTTCCACCGCGCAGCGCAGGGCCGAGGCCCGGTTCTGGAACAGGCCGAAGAAGAGCCCGTCCGAGGAGGTCAGGCGCCAGACGCGGCCCAGGCGGCGAATTTCGAACAGGACGGGCCGGGCCTTGGCGCGGGCGGCGGTCATGAGCGGGGCTCGGTCTGGAGCAGGCCGTCAGCCTGACGCTGAAGCTGGCGGGCGATGCGCGCGGCGGCCTCGCGGTCCTTGAAGGGGCGGGTGGCGCAGCCGTCCAGGGTGACGCACCAGCCGCCGTCGCGGGCGACGACGCCATAGGCGCGCGGGCGGTGAGGGGCGGCGGGGCGCCCGTCGGGATAGCCGTTCATCATCGCGGGCGGCTCCCGTTGCGAGGCGTGCAGCCCAGGTAGAGGGCCAGCACGGTCTGGACCATGCGCCAGACGCCGGGTTCGGGGGGGCTTGGGTGGCTCAGCGACTGGTTCAGCAGGGCGCGGCGGCTCATGAGGGGCTCCTTCATGAGACGAAGAAACACCCGACGGCCATAAGGGCGCGATGAGGAAAGCGGGGCGCCGCCTAAGCGTGACGTAAGGTTCAGTCCAGCGGGCGGGCGTCTTCGGCCAGCATGATCGGCACGCCGTCGCGGATGGGGAAGGCCAGCTTGGCGCCCGCCGAGACGAGTTCGTTGCGCTCGCGGTCATAGGTCAGGCGGCCGCGCGTGACGGGGCAGACCAGCACCTCCAGCAGGCGGGGATCGACCGAGACGGGGGTGTTGAAGGCGTCGCTCATGATTTTAAGTGCCCTATCGCTCGCCGCGCGGCGGCTCGCTGCTTGAGGGCGCTGGGCGCCCCGTTCTGTTGGTCGTGTATTTATCGCGTCGAGCTTGCTGAGACTACTGCATCGCCGGGCCGGGTTCGTCGTCGTCGGGGGCGACGGCTTCGATGCGCAGGAGGGCGGTCAGGGCCGCTTCGCGCTCGGTCAGGGTCAGGGCCTCCAGCAGGGCCTGTTTCTCGGGCGGATCAAAGGGCAGGGCCATGGCCAGGCTGTTGACCAGGGCCTCCTGCGGCGCCGCGCGGGCCGTGTCCCAGTCGATGTCCATGCCGCGTCCCGCCAGATAGGGCGCCAGGGCCGAGAGGAAGGGCTCGCGGTTGAAATCCTCGGCCGGGTCCGGAGCGCGCAGGTCCGCCTCATAGGGCAGGAAGTCGACCCGCGCCTGGCGATAGGGGGTGCGGACCTGCATCTCGGTCGCTACGGCGAAGCGGCACACTCCGGTCAGGGTGATCAGATAGCGCCCGTCCGAAGTCTCGGCGAAGCTGGTGATCCGCCCGGCGCAGCCGACGCGGGTCAGGGGCGGGCGCAGGCCCGCAGGGCCGACCGGCTGGATCAGGCCGATCATCCGGTCGCCCGCCATGGCGTCGTCCACCATGTTCAGATAGCGCGGCTCAAAGATGTTCAGCGGCAGCTGGCCCCGCGCCAGGAGGATGGAGCCCGGCAGGGGAAACACCGGGATCACCTGGGGAAGTTCGCTGGCCTTGACGTAGCCCTGAGCCATGATCGCGCCGTTAGGAGAACAGGATGGAGGACAGGCGCCGTCGCCCGTCGCGGGCGACTTCGCTGTTGGGGCCGGCGGCCTCGAACACCGTCAGCAACTGCTTGCGCGCGGCCTGGTCGTTCCACTCGCGCTCGGCCTGGACGATGGTCAGCAGGTGGTCGACCGCCCCCTTCAGATCGCCCGCCGAGGCCAGGGCCTGGGCCAGGTCGAAGCGGGCCTCGTGGTCGTTCTTGTTCGCGGCCAGCCGGGCCTCCAGCTCGGCGGTCGCGCCCGTCGGGGCGGCCGAGGCCAGCGACAGCTGGGCGCGCACGGCCTGAACCGTCGGCTCGGTGGAATCGGCCGGGGCCATGGCGATGGTCTGGGCCGCCTGTTCGGCGTCGCCCTCAGCCAGATAGACGCGGGCCATGCCGGCGATGGCCTTCTGGTTGTCCGGCTCCATCGTCAGGACGTGGGCGAAGGCCTGGGCGGCGCCGCCCAGATCGCTGAGGCCCAGCGATTCCTCGCCCAGCGACAGCAGTTGCTCGACGTCGGTGTTGACGCCTTCTCCGCCGGTCAGCTTGTCGATGAAGGCCTTGATCTGGCTGTCGGGAATGGCGCCCTGGAAGCCGTCGACCGGCTGGCCGTTGACGAAGGCGTAGACGGTCGGGATCGACTGCACCCGCAGCTGGCCCGCATAGGCCGGGTTGGCGTCGACGTCGATCTTGACCATCTTCACCGCCCCCTTGGCGGCGCGCACGGCCTTCTCCAGCGCGGGGCCGAGCGTCCGGCACGGCCCGCACCAGGTCGCCCAGAAGTCGACGATGACCGGCTGATGCTTCGAGGCCTCGATCACATCGGTCATGAAGGAGGCGTCCGTGCCGTCCTTGATCAGGTCGGGCGGGGTGGTCAGGGACGGGTCGGCGAAGGTCATGGTCGGGTCCGCATGGGGGTCGAAGGAAGGTAACGGATCAGATGGCGTCGGGATGCTTCGCCATCAAGCCGAAAGCGCGCCTTGCCGCAGGCGAAGGCGAGGAGAGCGGAAAAAACAGAGTCCAATTCGTCTGAATCGTCTGAAATCGGCGCGGTCGTCTCCTTGTCAGCCCGCGCCGTCGTCGGCGCGCTGAGGAGTATGCGGGATGGCTTGAGGACGGCCGGTCGATCCCGTCCAGCCAAGAAAAGGCCTCGAGAATTCAATGCCTCAATCAGCGTCATTGCGATGCCTGACGAGAGGCGCGGTTCAGCGTTTCCTGCGCCGCATGGCCTCTCGCACATCCGCCAGCGCCGGGCCGATCAGGAACCACGGCTCGATGCAGTAGCGCGTGAACAGCCGCTTCGGATCGGCGAACAGGCGGAACAGCCACTCGACGCCCAGCCGCCCCATCCAGCGCGGCGCGGCCTTCTGCACCCCGGCCTCATAGTCGAAGGCGGCGCCGACCGGCAGGATCGGAACCAGTGGCAAGGAGGCCAGATTGTCCGCGATCCACAGCTCCTGGCGCGGCATGCCCATGCCGACGAACAGCACGTGCGGGGCGAAGTCCTTGATCGCCGCCAGCACCGCCGTATTGCCCAACGACCCCGGCGTGGCGTCGAAATAACCGCTGAGCCCCTTCACCATCGCGCCTGGGTAGCGGGTCGTCAGTCGCCGCGCCGCCTCTTCGGCCACGCCGTCCTCGCCGCCGACATAGAGGACGCGCCAGCCCTTGCGGTCGGCCAAGCTCCAGAAATGATCGCGCCAGTCCAGATAGGTGCAGCGGTGCTGCGGCCGCGCCGGATGGCCCAGCAGGCGAGCGAAATGGATCAGCGGCGTCGAGTCCAACTCGATCAGATCGGCCGCGTCGTACAGGCGCCGCATCCCCGGCGTGCGCCGGATCAGATAGAGGCTGTGCAGATTGTGGTTGGCGACGATGCTTTGCACGCCCGCCTCCACGCTGCGTTCGACGTGCAGCAGCACCTCCTCCGGGCGCACCAGGTCGACCGGCTCGCCCAGCAGGGTGATCCGTTCTTCGGGACGGCGCGTCTGACGAAACGGCGCACGGGTTTGTCGCCGCCGGTCAGGCGGAGGGCCGGAAGGATCGAAACCGGAAGGCGCGTGGTACATGCGATCTGTCTAGCGCAGCCGTTTCAACGGCGGGTATGCGGACAGGGTTAACCGCCGCCGTTCGTTCGGTCATGTAAAAGGACGTCATCTTGCCCCTAGCCCTGTTGCTGACCGCCGCCCTGGCCGCCACGCCCGCCCAGGAGCCCCCCGTGATGGAGTTGGCCCTGACCGGCGTGGGCCGGTTCGCGATCTTCGCCGATCGAGCGTCGATCACGGCTGATGGCGACGGCGTGCGGATGCGATCGCTTCAGGTCAGTGAAGAGGACATGATGATCGGCGGCGTCGCCTATGTCGGCGGCTGGTCCTGGTGGCGGTTCGATTGCGCCGCGCGCACGGCCGACCGCCTCGACTTCGCCTCCCTGCGCGCCGATGGGACAGAAGGGCCGCGCACCGCCGAAACCGCCCCGCCCTACGCCATCGCCCCCGGCGGAGACGCGGACGAACTGGCCGCCGTCGCCTGCGGCGCAGCCCAGCCCGAGACGCTCGCTTTCAACACAGAGGACGCCGTACTCATCGGTCGAGCGCGAATGACGGCAGACTAGTCGTCTAAACGAACCGCCTGACAGCAAAACGCCCGCTCTTCGATCGAAGAGCGGGCGCCTCATGTCTTGGTCGCGAAGAGGGTTACTTACGCGACGTACGGGCCGGCTTACGACCGCCCTGGCCCAGACCCATCTGCTTGGCCAGTTCCGAACGCGCCTTGGCGTAGTTCGGGGCGACCATGGGATAGTCTTTCGGCAGACCCCACTTGGCGCGGTATTCCTCGGGGCTCATGTTGTATTTGGTGCGCAGGTGACGCTTCAGCGACTTGAACTTGCGGCCGTCTTCCAGGCAGATCAGGAAGTCAGGCGTAATCGACTTGCGAACCGGGACCGCCGGTTCCTGAGGCTCGGGCTCGGGCTCGACCGGAGCGACCGAAACGCCCGACAGCGCGGCGTGAATCTGTGCGATCAGACCCGGCACAGCGTCAGCCGAAACGGTGTTGTTGCTGACATAGGCCGACACGATGTCAGCGGTCATCTCGAGCAGTTCGGGTTTTTCTTCCATCTGCATCAGCCTCTTGCATGCCCCAATTTCAATCGACTGATCTGAATCGACCTGCCGTCGATCAGTTTCATACGTATGTTTCATGTTGAAAGCAATGCAACGCGCGTTGCTCGCTTATGAAGCGAAATCAACGCCTGAATTCAGCTCGCTCAGGAATGGCGATTTCAACGACCGAAGTTATCCGCCAAGGCGAGAGCCGCAGCACGCTCAGGCGCCGAGTATTCGTCAATCGCCTCGTCTTCTCCATCACGGATCGCGCGCAACAAGGTTGGAGTCAGGGCCGATGACAGCGACCAGTTCCAGTAACGCAGCACTGTCTGAGCGCGATCGACCGCCAACATTTCATAGGTCAGCTGAACTCGTTCCCAGTCGGGATGCACCGCGCCGTCAGCGGTCGTCTCGGGTCGCCGCATGGATCGCCACAGAGCCCGAAGATTTGGCCGCGTCAGCCCCGTCGCCTTGCACAGTATAGCCACGGGCTCTCCGCCTGGATCGCCCATGATCTTGGCGGCCGTCAGCGGTTTGACGCCGGACAGATAGCCGATCTCACTGACCAGTTCGCGCGACAGACCCTGTGTCGCGGCGGCCATGACGGCGGCTTCAAGATCAGCAAAGGGGCTCTTCTCGATCGCTGCGCGGTTTCTCTGGCGCCGCTCGATGAACTGAAGGGCCTTGCGCGCCACAGGGTCGTCCCATCCCTCGGCCGCCGCCAGGGCGAAGACGTCCTCGACGCTGGTCTGCATCACTTCGCGCGAGACGGCGAAGCGCTGCAGGATGAGGCGTCGGTCGTCCGGCCCGCACCACCAGAACATGACATAGGCGCCGGAGGGCCTCATCTCGGGCCGCTTCAGCAGGGCGGCGCACAGGTCGCGCGACGAACGGCTGAGGGCGATCACGCCCTCGAGGCTGGTCTGGGTCAGACGTGCGGAAGGGTTGGCCAGAACAAGGGCGATGACCGCCTCCTCGCCCCAGCTCAGAAGGGTGTCCGTCACGGCCTCGGACAGGTCGCGCCGCGTCGCCATCATCAAGCGATGCTGGGTCGTGGCGTCTCGCGCGCAGCCGATCAGATCCGCATCCGACAAGGCGGCGCAGTCTTCCAGCAAGGGCGCGGCCACCTGAGGCTCGTCACGAATGAGCAGGCGCTTCAACGCATCGGGCAGTTCGCCCAGGGGCGCCAGGCGCAGGGACACCCGGCGGCGTTCCTCCAGCGGCGCCGGGCGCAGGACATCGACCAGCAAGTCGCCGGCCACCGCCCGCTCGAACGCATTGATCCGGCTGGCCGGCAGGCTGACGACATCGGCCAGTCGACGCAACAGCACCTGCCGCGCCGTGCGGCTGCGCGGCGCGCGCGCCTCTTCCAAACTGGCCTGGATCTCGCCCATGCCCGCAGACTAGACGCCAGCGGTTAACCAGCAGTGCAGTTGCGGCCGGACGCGGCGTTACAGCCCTTCGAACAGGGCCGTCGACAGATAGCGCTCGGCAAAGCTGGGGATGATGGCCACGATGGTCTGGCCCGCATACTCATCCTGGGCCGCCAGGCGGAAGGCCGCCGTCAGGGCCGCGCCCGAACTGATGCCGACCGGGATGCCTTCCTCGCGCGCGGCGCGGCGGGCCATGTCGAAGGCGTCCTCGTTCGTGACCTGCTCCACGCCGTCGATCACCGCGCGATCGACCACGGCGGGGATGAAGCCGGCGCCGATGCCCTGGATCTTGTGCGGGCCGGGGGCGCCGCCCGACAGCACGGGCGAGGCTGTCGGCTCGACCGCGATCATCTTCACCGAGGGCTTCTTCGCCTTCAGCGCGTGGCCGACGCCGGTGATCGTGCCGCCGGTGCCGACGCCGGACACGACCACGTCCACGGCCCCGGCCGTGTCGTTCCAGATTTCTTCGGCCGTCGTGGCTTCATGGATGGCGGGGTTGGCCAGGTTTTCGAACTGGGCCGGGCTGACCGAACCGGGGATTTCCGTCAGCAGTTCCTCGGCGCGGGCGATGGCGCCCTTCATGCCCTTTTCGGCAGGCGTCAGCTCCAGCTGCGCGCCCAGCAGGGCCAGCATCTTGCGCCGCTCGATCGACATGCTCTCGGGCATGACCAGGATCAGCTTGTAACCCTTGGACGCCGCGACGAAGGCCAGGGCGATGCCGGTGTTGCCGCTGGTCGGCTCGATCAGGGTGGCGCCCGGCTTGATCTTGCCCAGTTGCTCCAGCGCCTCGACCATGGCCACGCCGATGCGGTCCTTGACCGAGGCGATCGGATTGAAGAACTCCAGCTTGGCCAGAACCGTGGCCTTGGGCTGAAGCGCCGCCGTCAGATTGGGCAACCGCACCAGGGGGGTGTCGCCGATGGTGTCGACGATGCTGTCATAGACCCGGCCCCGGCCGGCCTTCTTGTGGCGGCTGGCGTCATAGGCGGCTTGAGAAGCGTCGGACATGGGAAGGTCTCCGTGCGGCGGTGTCGGCTCAACAGATAGGCCTTATACGCCGCGAACAAAGCAGACCCGCGCAGGAATTCTGACGCAGGCTTTAGATGATCTCATCGCGCCAGGGCGCGGCGGGCGGGATCGAAGGGCAGGACTTCGCGGATCGAGATCAGGGTCTTGAACGCCCGCACGCGCGCGTCGTCGTTCAGCATCTCGCGGGTGAAGACCTCATAGGCCTCCATCGTCGGCACCACGACATAGAGGATCAGGTCGGTGTCGCCCGTCACATACCAGGCGGCCTGAACTTCCGGTCGGGCGGTCAGCTTATCGATCAGGGCGTCCAGAACGGCGGTGCCTTCGCGCTCCATCTCGACCAGGACGTGCATCGTCAGGGCGCGCGCCAGCCGGGCGGGATCGACCACGGAGACATCGGCGATGATGACCCCTTCGTCGCGCAGGCGCCGCAACCGCCGCGACACCGCCGATTCCGACAGACCGACCTTTTCCGCCAGCACGCGCGCGGGCTGAAGATTGTCACGACGGACCAGGGCCAGCAGTCGGCGATCGAAGGAATCGAGATCGATGTTTTCTTGCATATGATGCAAACATACGCCTGTTTCTTGCATCATGGCAGGTGAAATCAGCGAGAAACACAGACGGGTTTTGGCTAGGTTCCGCGCCATGTCCTCCCTGACGCTCGCCCTTCGCACGCCGCGCATCGCGGCCATTTTGCCCTACCTCGCCCTGATCGGCGGGATGGTGTCCCTTTCGGCCGGCACCTCCTTCGCCAAGACCCTGTACCCCATGGTCGGACCGGCCGGGACGGCGGCCCTGCGCGTGGGGCTGTCGGCCCTGTTCCTTCTGCTGGTCTTCCGGCCCTGGCGCAGCGCCTTCACCCGCAGCGACCTGCGCGCCCTGGCCATCTACGGCGCGGTCATGGGATTGATGAACCTCAGCTTCTACATGGCGCTGAACACCATTCCGCTGGGCGTCGCGCTGGCGATCGAGTTCATGGGGCCGCTGTCGGTCGCCCTGTTCAACTCGCGCCGCCTGATCCACTTCGCCTGGGTCGGCCTGGCGATCCTGGGTCTGGGCCTGCTCTTGCCGCTGGACGGCGGCGTGGCGACGCTGGACCCGGTCGGCTGCGCCTATGCGGCGGCGGCCGCGGTGTTCTGGGCGGGCTACATCGTCTTCGGCAAGCGCGTCAGCCATTTGCCCAGCGGCGCGACGGTCGCCATCGGCATGTCGGTGGCGGCCATGACGGTCGTGCCGTTCGGCATCGCCGGCGCGGGCCTGGCCTTGCTCGACCCGAAGATCCTGGTCCTGGGCCTGGTGGTCGCCCTGGTGTCCAGCGCCCTGCCCTATACGCTGGACATGATCGCCCTGCGCCACATTCCCAAGCGCACCTTCGGCGTGGCGGTCAGCGGCGATCCAGCCATCGGCGCCCTGGCCGGCCTGTTCGTCCTGGGCGAACACCTCAGCACCCTGCAATGGCTGGCCATCGCCGCCATCATCACCGCCTCGGTCGGCGCCGTGCTGACCTCGCCCTCCGATGAGGCGCAGCCGCTGCAGGATCCAGCCGCTCCGGCCTGACCACAGGCGCGTTTCGATGAAGTTCCTGTTGTCCCGGCTGCAACGGCCGATCCCGAACCTGATCGCCTGCCTGGTGTTCGGCGCCGTGCTGACCCTGCTGATGCGAGCGGCGGTGAAGCTGCTGTTCTAACCCCTAGAACTCGGTCCATTCCTCCACCGCCGGACCGTTGACCACGGCGCGCAGGCGGGCGCGCTGCGCCTCCAGCGCCGGCGGCGGGCCCCCGCGCTTCGCCAGTTCACGCACCACGCCGTCGTCGGCGCCCGTGCGGAAGCGGCCGACCAGTTCAGCCAGATGTTCGGCCTCGGTCTTCAGATTGGCGGCCGCCGCCGTCGTCTGCTCGACCATGGCGGCGTTCTGCTGGGTGACCTGATCCATCTGGTTCACCGCCTGATTGACCTGGCCTAGGCCCGAGGCCTGTTCCTGGGCCGAGGCGGCGATTTCGGCGACCAGGCTGTCCATCTCATTGACCTGTCCGGCGATCAGCTCCAGGGCGCGGCCGGTCTCGGCGACCAACTCCACGCCCTGCGCCACCTCGGCGCCCGAGGCGGCGATCAGCGTCTTGATCTCCTTGGCGGCCTCAGCCGAACGCTGGGCCAGGGCGCGAACCTCGGAGGCGACCACGGCGAAGCCGCGCCCGCTGTCGCCCGCCCGCGCCGCCTCGACCCCGGCGTTCAGCGCCAGCAGGTTGGTCTGGAAGGCGATCTCGTCGATCACCCCGACGATGTCGCTGATCTCGGTCGAACGGCGGCTGATGCCGTCCATGGCGGCGACCGCGCGGCGCATCACCTCGCCCGAACGGCCTGCTTCGGTATGGGCCTTTGACGCGACCGACGCCGCCTGGCGGGCGCCCTCGGCGCTGCGCTGAACGGTGGCCGTGATCTGATCCAACGCCGCCGCCGTTTCTTCCAGCGACGCCGCCTGTTGCTCCGTGCGGCGCGACAGGTCGTCGGACGCCTGGCTGATCTCGTCCGAGCCGCCGCGCAGCGCCGTCACCGCCGCCAGCACCTGCTCCAACGCCGTCCTGAGACTGGCCACCGCGCCGTTGAAATCCGCCTTTACCGCCTGATGGGCGCCCTCCATCTCCTGTTCGATGGCGGCCCTCAGATCGCCGTCCGACAGGCGTGAAAGCTGTTCGGCCAGAGCGCCGACCAGCCGGGCCTGCGCCGCCTCGGCCGCCATGCGCGCCTGCTCCGCCCGCTGCGACGCCTGTTCGGCCTCAGTGATGTCGACGGCCAGCTTGATCACCTTCAGCGGCCGCCCCGTCTCGTCCAGCACCGGGTTATAGGAGGCTTCCAGCCAGACCTCGCGCCCGCCCTTGGCCATGCGGCGGAACTTGCGGGCGACGAAGCGGCCCTCGTTCAACTCGCGCCAGAAGGCGGCGTAGTCGGACGTCGCCGCCTCGGCCGGGTCCATGAACATGCGGTGATGCTGGCCCCGGATCTCGTCCATGCCGTAGCCCATAGTCTGCAGCAGATTGTCGTTGGCGTCCCGGATCGTGCCGTCCAGGTCGAACTCGATCACCGCCTGGGACCGTCCGATCGCCGCCATGCGGCGGTCCAGCTCCTCGAGCCGCTCTCGATCCGCAGTCTGTTTTAACCGACGACTTCCATTGAACATCCGAACCGCTCCCCTTCAGAATAACGGCGATGGATTAGATAGCCTGTCGATAACAACGGCGCTTCAAAGGTTTCATCTTTATTACTTGCAATCATAAGTTGAATAATTCTGCCAGACTTCATCGCCTGTTAACCATGATCGAGCATGTTTGCGGGGAACGGCTGCGCCTCTTGCGGCCCAGGGGCCTTCTTTGCGCAATCTCGTCGCCGCCGTCGAAGCGATCGACCCGCTGGTCGTCACCGGCAAGGTGGCGGGCGTCAGCGGTCTGCTGATCGAGTCGCGCGGCGGCCTGTCGCGACTGGCCGTCGGCGCCCGCGCCGAGATCGAACGGCGCGGCCAGCCCCCCCTGCCCGCCGAGGTCGTCGGTTTTCGCGAGGCCAAGGCCCTGCTGATGCCCTTCGGCCCGGTCGAGGGCGTGGCGCCGGGCGCCGACATCAAGATCGTCAACGCCGCCGCGAGCGTGCGCCCGACGACGGCCTGGCTGGGCCGGATCATCGATTCCTTCGGCGAGCCGATCGACGGCCTGGGGCCGCTGACGCCCGGCCTCGTCCCCTACCCCTTGCGCGCCCCGCCGCCGCCCGCCCATTCGCGCGGCCGGGTGGGCGAGCGGCTGGATCTGGGCGTGCGGGCGATGGACGTCTTCACCACCACCAGCCGGGGCCAGCGTCTGGGCATCTTCGCCGGTTCGGGCGTCGGCAAGTCGGTGCTGCTGTCCATGCTGGCGCGTCAGGCGACCTGCGACGTCGTGGTGGTCGGCCTGATCGGCGAACGGGGCCGCGAGGTCCGCGAATTCATCGAGGAAACGCTCGGCGAAGAGGGGCTGAAGCGCGCCGTCGTCGTGGTCGCCACCAGTGACGAGCCGGCGCTGAAACGGCGTCAGGCGGCCTATATGACCATGGCCGTGGCCGAGTTCTTCCGCGATCAGGGGCTGGAGGTGCTGTGCCTGATGGACAGCGTCACCCGCTTCGCCATGGCCCAGCGCGAGATCGGCCTGGCGGCGGGCGAACCGCCGACGACCAAGGGCTACACCCCCACCGTCTTCACCGAACTGCCCAAGCTGCTGGAACGCGCCGGGCCGGGGCCGATCCGCCCGGACGGGACCGAGGCGGGACCGATCACCGCCCTGTTCACCGTGCTGGTGGACGGCGGCGACCATGATGAGCCGATCGCCGACGCCGTGCGCGGCATCTTGGACGGTCACATCGTCATGGACCGCAAGATCGCCGAGCGCGGCCGCTTCCCCGCCATCGACGTGCTGAAGTCCGTCAGCCGCACCATGCCCGGCAACCAGTCGCCGCCCGAGCGCGAACTGAACCGCCGCGCGCGCCAGTGCCTGAGCGCCTATTCCAACATGGAAGAACTGATCCGCATCGGCGCCTATCGCACCGGGGCTGACCCCATCGTCGACCGCGCCATAGCCCTGAATCCGGCCCTGGAAGGCTTTTTGACCCAGGACAAGGACGACGTGACGCGCCTGGCCGACAGTTTCGACAGACTTGAAACCATCCTGAACCAAGGCATGGTGGACCAATGATCGCGGGAGACGACGCATGACGGCCTGGGCCCAATCCCTGATCCGCATCTCCAACTATGAGGTCGAGACGCTGCAGAAGCGGCTGGCCGAGATCAGCGCCCGCAAGGCCGAGGCCGAGATGCGCGTCGCCGTGCTGGACGCCGAGGCCGAGGTCGAGCGTGAGAATGCGCGCCATGACCCGTCCTCCGGCATGATGCTGCAGGCCTATCTGGCCGGCTGGAAGCAGCGCCGCGCCGACGCCGAGGCCGAGGTCGCCGCCGTCGCCGCCGAAGAGGAAGGCGCCCGCGACGCCCTGACCGGCGCCTTCGAGGAGCTGAAGAAGTTCGAGCATGTCGCCGAGACCACCCGGCTGAACAAGCTGACGGCCGCCGCCAAGCGCGAGGCCGCCGCCTATGACGAAATGGGCCTGCGCCGCCGCGCCGAGGGCTAGACGTGATCGACCGTCGCGCCCTGCTGGCCTCGACTCTCGCGCTTGCGTCCTGCGGCGCGGGCGAGGCGCCCGCCACGCCGCCGACCGGCCCCATCCGTCCGCTGAAAGCCGTCGCCCCCTTCCCGGTCGGCACTGTCGCCATGTCGGGCCAGTTGTCGGATCAGGACTGGTTCCGGCTGGTCTCCACCCACTTCTCCCAACTCACGCCCGAGTGGGAGATGAAGATGGAGTACATCCTCCAAGAGGACGGCTCCCTGCGCTTCGACGCGCCGGACCGCATCGCCTATTTCGCGCGTGATCTGGGCATCCGCCTCTTCGGCCACGCCCTGATCTGGTATGCGCAGGACCACCCTTGGTTCACCGCCATCGTCAATGACCGACCGCGCTTCATCGCCGAGCATGACCGCTACATCGCCGAGGTCGCCGGACGCTGGCGCAGCCAGATCATCGGCTGGGACGTAGTCAACGAGCCGGTCGAGGATGACGGCAGCGGCTATCGCGACTGCGTCTGGAGCCGGGGCCTGGGCGGCATCGACGCCTATATCATCCGCGCCTTCGAACAGGCCCGCATCGCCGCGCCCGAGGCGACCCTGTTCCTGAACGACTACAATCTGGAGAACACGCCCAAGAAGGGCGCGACCTTCCTGCGTCTGGTCGAGCGGTTGCTGAAGGCGGGCGCCCCGGTGCAGGGCATCGGCATCCAGTCCCACCTCGACATCGAAATCCCCAAGGGCCAGATCGCGGGCTTCATGAACGAGGCCCGTCAGTTCGGCCTTCCCATCCATGTCTCCGAACTGGACGCCTCGCTGACACGCGGCGGCCGCCTGCCCGACCTACGCCCTCGCGCACAGCGGCGCGAGCAGCAGACGGCGCGCGTGGCGGAACTGGCCGGGGCCTTCATGGACCTGCCGCCCGCCCAGCGGTTCGCCTTCACCGTCTGGGGGGTGCGCGACAGCGATTCCTGGCTGCGGCGCGGCAAGAACGACGACGGCCAGGACAGCCCTCTGCTGTTCAATGACGAGGGACGACCCAACCCGCTGTTCGGCGTGCTGTCCGGCGCATTCGGCGCCTGAAGACGGTCAGCGGCAAGAAAAAGGGGGGCGAGACCCAAGTCCCGCACCCCCTATCGTCTCGACCGGCGAACAGTCCGCCTCAAGAAGAAGGCGTCGCCTACAGGCTGATCGGGTTGATCACCCGGACCGGCTGGCCCGCTTCCAGGCCCAGTTCGGCGTAGGTCCAGCTGACCGTCACGCCTTCGGGCACGAGGGCGCGGCACATATCAGGCGTACGGCGCACCAGCGTCAGCTCGGCCGGATCAGCGTCCTTGATCCGCACTTCGAAGCTCGACGCTTCGGTGCAGCCGTTGGACCCGACGACGACGTTCAGACGCTGGCCGTCGAAGTCGACGCGGCGCACCGCCTCCACGGCTTCGGCCTTGACCATATCGCGATCCGTGATGACCGAGACCTTCTCGCCGCCCTCATTGGAATAGATGACGCAACCGCCCAGCAGGGGCAGCAGGGCGACGACGGCCAGCAGAGCGCCGCGCATCAGGCGCCTTCCGCCGGCGGCGTATGAATGACGCGCGTGGTCGGCTTCTCTGTGGCGATGATGATGCAGCCCGACAGAGCCGGTGCGGCGACGGCCGCCAAGGCCAGGGCGATGATGATGCGGCGCATGAGAGGCGTCCCTTTTTTAACTTGGCCGGACCCTGCCAGCGCCCGGCCGCAGGGTCATGTGAATAATCGGCAAGGATCGCCGTCCGTCACGCAGCCGTCGCCGTCTCCTGCAGATCAATCCATGCCGCGCCGTGGTTCAGCGCGTCGGCCTCGGGCTGAGGGCGGCCCAACAGATAGCCCTGAACCTCATTGCAGCCCTGAGCGCGCAGGAAGGCCAACTGCTCGGCGGTCTCGACGCCTTCGGCCAGGACCGGGATCGACAGGCTTTCGCCGATGGTCAGGACGGCGCGGATGATGGCCCGCGACTGCGGCGCCTCGCCGTCCAGTTCGGTCATGAAGGAGCGGTCCAGCTTGATCTTGTCGAAGGGGAAGGCCTTCAGCGTCGACAGCGAGGAATAGCCCGTGCCGAAGTCGTCCATGGCGATGGTCACGCCCAGCGCCTTCAGCTGGCGCAGCACATGGGTGGTGCGCGCCATGTCGGTGATCATGGCCGTCTCGGTGATCTCCAGCTCCAGGCGCGACGGCGACAGGCCGGTCTCCAGCAGGATCTGATGCACCAGGCGGGGCAGATCAACGTGGCTCAACTGGACCGGCGACAGGTTCACGGCGATGCGATGCGGCTCGTCCCAGGCGGCGGCCTGGCGGCAGGCCTGGCGCAGCACCCATTCGCCGATCGGCAGGATCAGGCCGTTCTCCTCGGCCACGGGGATGAAGTCGGCCGGCGAGATGTAGCGGCCTTCATCGTTCTTCCAGCGCAGCAGGACTTCATAGCCGGTGGCCTTGCCGGTCTCGACCGAGGCCTGGACCTGATAGTGCAGCTCGAACCGCTCGTTCTCGAGCGCCTCGCGTAGGGCCTGGGTGACGCGGCGTCGGGCGCGGACCGCCTGGTCCATGTCCGCCTCATAGAAGCAGACGTCCTGGGTCAGCGACGCCTTGGCCCGGTACATGGCCAGGTCGGCGTTGTTGATCAGGGTGGACACGTCCTGGGCGTCTTCCGGCCACAGCGACACGCCGATGCTGGCGCCGCACGACACGTCGGCATGGTCCAGGGTCACGGTCTGGATCACGGCCTGGCGCAGACGCTCGGCCACCGCGCGGGCTCCGTCGCGGGTTGAGACCGAGGCCAGGGCCAGGAATTCGTCCCCGCCCTGACGCGCGATGAATTCGCCCTCGCGCAGCACGCCCTTCATACGCTCGGCGATGATGCACAGAAGCTGGTCGCCGACGGCGTGGCCGTACAGGTCGTTGACCTCCTTGAACCGATCCAGGTCCAGGGCGAACAGGGCCAGGGTCTCGCCCTCGGCCGCCGTCTGCTTCTGGCGCGTCAACCGCTCCAGGAAGGAGGCGCGGTTGGGCAGGCCGGTCAGGCTGTCGTTGCGGGCCAGGTGGGCGATGCGGCGCTCCTGGGCCATGCGGGCGCGCAGGTCGCGCACGGCGTAGATCATGGTGCGGCTGCGCGCCGTCAGATCGCGGCGGGCCGACAGTTCGACAGGGATCTCCTCGCCGCCGGCCATCAGTATGGTCTGGGTCACAGCGCCGTCGTCGAGACGGTGCGCGTCCTGCACCCAGTCCCCCAGGTCGGCGCCGATCAGATTGTCACGGTCGGTTCCGGCCAATTCGGCCAGGACTTCGTTGACGGCCACGATGACGCCGTCGCGCTCGATCGCCATGCCGTCGACGCCGGTCTCGAGCAGGTACTGCAGACGCTCGCGGTTCAGCGCCAGAGCCTCCCGATCCAGCGCGTGACTGGCGGCGCCGGCGCCCAGCACCAGCAGGCCGACGCCGGCGACGCCCAGCGCCAGCACGCTGCGTGCGTCCTCGCCCGTCAGCATCCCATCCAGCGGGCCCAGCGGGATGACGGTCATCGCCGCCATCGCCGTGAAGTGCAGGCAGACGATGCCCAGCACCATGGCCGTCCCGCCCTTCAGCCGCGCGAAACGATCGTCAGCCGCCGCCAGACGGAAGGCCAGGGCGCCGAAAACCACCGAACCGGCGATGGAGACCGCCAGATAGACGGCCGACCAATGGACCACGGCCTCGACCGACAGGGCGGCCATGCCGACGAAGTGCATCCCGGCCACGGCCAAGCCGAACAGGGCGCCGCCCGCCTCGACGGCGAAACGACGTCGCATGGAGGCCGTCGCCAGGGCCAGGCCCACGCCCAGGATCGCCACCGCCAGGGAGACGCCCGTCAGCATCGGCTCATAGGCGGTCTCGACGCCCGGTCGATAGGCGATCATGGCCACGAAATGGGTGCACCAGATCGTCGCCCCGCCCGCGACGGCGCCCAGGAACAGCCACGAAAGACGCGACAGCCCCCCGTTTTCCCTGATCCGCCGCAACAACCCTGTGGTGACGAAGCTGCCCAGCAGGCAGATCAGGGCAGCCAGGGCGACGAGCCCCAGATGGTGCTCATCGGTCAGACAGGTCAGGACACGCATGGGAGACGCCGTGGAGAAAAGGAGTCCACCGTCCTAGAGGCCAAGGCGTTAACCCTGGCTGTCTCGATATGAATAACGAAATTTGAAAAAAGCGGCCCTTAAGCCGCCCCAGCCCTTATTGGCTAATGGCCACGACTTCACTGTCCATCATGTAGGGATTGTTGACCAGAACGTTGGCGCCGGGCGGCAGGCCCAGTTCCTTGAAGGTCCACTCCATCTGCACCCCGCCCCTGACCGGGCGGCTGCAACGATCCTCATCCAGGCGACGCAGGGTGATCACCGCCGAGTCCTTGAGCTGGGTGATGAAGGGCTTCACGTCGCTCTTGTCGGTGCAGCCGTTCGAGCTGACGCGGAACACGGCCAGATCGCGAGTGAAGGCGGCGGCGTGGATCGGCTCCAGCTGGCCCGGCATCCCCTCGGTCCGCACCAGGGCGCCCGGTTTCGCGGCGCACCCGGCCAGGGCGGCGACAGACAGCGCAACAGCGACGCAGAAAGCGCTCCGATATCTCATCTCGGCCTCCCGCGGCTCGATCCTGACAGCAAAAGGCACCATGCCTTGGTTTGGCCCAAAAGGGAACCGCCGCTGTGCCTCATTAAAAAAAGAGGCCCCGGCGAGCCGGAGCCTCTTCTTGTCTTGAACCGCAACCCGACGGATCGGGCGGGATCGTCGAACTTACGAGGAGTAGTATTCGACGACCAGGTTCGGCTCCATCTTCACCGGATAGGGCACGTCGGACAGTTCCGGCACGCGGCCGTAACGGACCGAGAAACCACGATCGCCCAGTTCCAGATAGTCAGGCAGGTCGCGCTCGCTCGACTGCTGGGCTTCGAGCACCAGCGCCATGTTGCGCGACTTTTCCTTGACCTCGATGACCTGGCCCGGCTTGACGCGGTACGAACCGATGTCGACCTTCTTGCCGTCGACGGTCACGTGGCCGTGCGAGACGAACTGGCGAGCAGCCCAGACGGTCGGCACGAACTTGGCGCGGTAGACGATGGCGTCCAGACGCGATTCCAGCAGGCCGATCAGGTTTTCCGAGGTGTTGCCCTTACGACGGGCGGCTTCGGCGTAGGTGGCCGCGAATTGCTTCTCGGTGATGTTGCCGTAGTAGCCCTTCAGCTTCTGCTTGGCCTTCAGCTGCAGACCAAAGTCCGAGACCTTGGACTTGCGGCGCTGGCCGTGCTGGCCGGGGCCGTAGGAACGCTTGTTGACGGGAGACTTGGCGCGACCCCACAGGTTTTCACCCATGGCCCGGTCGAGTTTGTACTTGGCGCTATGGCGCTTGGACATGTGTCACTCTTCATCATGATGCGGCCCGGCTGCTCCCCGATTGGAGCGGCGATCTCAACGGCGGTTCACGCATCGTCCGTAGTCAGTTCGCGCCTCGGGCGGAACCCGATGCGAGAAGGCCGGGCTTATGAAGGCGACGCGGCCGGGAGTCAATGTCGGCGGCCCTTCCGGTCTTGGCGGATTCCGGTTCTGGATCATTCTTCGCCGAACGGGCGCCAAACGGTGATGAAAGCCCCATCGAGCTGAAACCGTTTCGTCGCCGCTAAAGCCTAGCTCGCCCCCCGACATCAGTATCGCTTTCGGGGATTCCCAACATGACCTCTGTTCGCCGCGCCGCCGCCTGGCTGCTCGCCACCTCGGCCCTGTGCGCGCCCGCCCTCGCCCAGGCCCAGACTTCGGCCCAATTTTCGGCCCAGGCCGAAGGCCAGGACGCCGCCGTCGAAGTCAGCGAGATCGTCGTCACCGGCCAGCGTGAAGCCCAGCGCGCCGCCATCGCCGTCAAGCGCCGCCAGTTCGAGGTCATGGACGCAGTGTCGTCGGACGACATCGGCAAGCTGCCCGACCACAACACCGCCGCCGCCCTGCGCCGCATCCCCGGCGTCTCGATCATGGAGGACCAGGGCGAGCCGCGCTGGCCGATCCTGCGCGGCCTGGCCTCGACCTATAACCGCACCACCATCGACGGCGCCTTCGTCGGCTCGGTCGACGAGAGCGCCCGCACCGTGCCGATGGACATCGTCCCCTCGGTCATGGCCGGCCGCCTGGAGGTCATCAAGACGGTGACGCCCGAGAACGACGGCAACGCCATCGGCGGCGTCATCAATGTGCGCACCCGCAGCGCCTTTGACCGCAACGGCCCCTTCTTCGACGGCATGGCTTCCTACGGCGTCTATGAGCGCCACGGCGACGTGCGCAACGACGATCCGTCCTATCGCCTGAGCTTCGCCACCGGCCGCCGTTTCGGCGCCAATGACGAATGGGGCGTGGTGGTCGGCGCCTCGCACGAGCAGCTCGACTACGACATCCCTCAGGTCGAGGTCGCCGCGCCGTCGGTGCGCGAGTACGACGCCGACGGCAAGCCGGTGGATTCCGGCTCGGCGACCGGCAACGGCATCCAGGTGCCGACCCAGAACCGCCTGTTCTGGTACAACAACACCAAGCAGCGCTCGGGCCTGAACGGCAAGCTGGAATGGCGTCCGTCCAACACCTTCCGCTGGGAGGCCTCGGCCCTGTGGGCCAGCATGGAGGACGACGAGGAGCGCATCGAGTTCCGCACCGAGCCGAACGGCAACGTCTCGAACCAGACGCAGACTTCGGGCGTCTTCGCGACCGGACGCAACATCGTCGGCCTGAACCAGCCGATCACCCAGCGCGAGATCGGCCTGGTCCGCAGCGGATTCCAGTGGGACGCCGCCAGCCAGTGGACGCTGGACGGCGACCTCTCCTACTCCAAGGCCTCGCTGGAGACGCCGAACACCTCGTATGAGTTCCGCACGGCGGCCCATTCCGACTTCGGCTTCAGCTACGATACGTCGGACTTCTTCCCGGTCTTCACGCCGACCGATCCGGCCGCCTTCCGCGATGCCTCGCGCTACAACCTGCAACAGCGCCGCGTGTCCCTGACCACCAGCGATGAAGACACGGTGCAGGCCCGCTTCAACGCCGCCTTCGACGACGGCGGCCATGAGCGGAACCTGAAGATGAAGTTCGGCGGCCTGATCCGCTCCAGCGACCGCTCCTACGCCAGCCGCCGTACCGACTATAAGACCGCGCCCGGCTTCGCCTTCACCTTCGACGAAGTGGACGTGGCCGGCCCCAGCGAGCTGATCCAGGGCCGCTATGACCTGGGCGCCCGCATCGACGCCGGTCTGGCCGAGCGCTTCTTCGAGGCCAACCGCGACCGCTTCGTCGCCACGACCGCTCTGCCGACCGGCGACTATGACGTGACCGAAGACGTCTACGCCGCCTATGGCCAGGCCAGCTATCGCATCGGCGACGTCACCGTCCTGGGCGGGGTGCGCTATGAGAAGACCGAGGTGGAATCCCAGGCCGCCCGCAACACCGGCGGCGTCCTGACCCCCGCGCACAACCAGGGCGGCTATGAGAACTGGCTGCCCAGCGTCCACCTGCGCTGGGACGTGCGCGAGGACATGGTGGTGCGCGCCGCCTGGACCAACACCATCGGCCGCCCGGACTTCGGCTCCCTGGCCGCCAGTGAGAGCCTGAGCTTCGACGGCTCCCAGCCGACCCTGTCACGGGGCAACCCCAATCTGGAGCCGCGCGAGAGCGAGGGCTTCGACCTGTCGTTCGAATATTATCCGACGGACGGCCTGATCTCGGTCGCGGTCTTCGCCAAGTCGATCGACAACGAGATCTTCACCCTCAGCTCCGTCCAGCGCATGGACGTGGGCCGGGGCATGGAGGACGTCCAGGTCTCCACCCCGATGAACGCCCAGTCGGCCGAAATCCGCGGGATCGAACTGGGCTTCCAGCAGGCCCTGACCATGCTGCCCGCGCCCTTCGACGGCTTCGGCGTCAGCGCCAACGCCACCTTCCTGGACACGGAGTTCACCTTCCTGACCTCGAAGGGCGAGCGCCACACCGGCCTGTTCCAGCAGCCGGACACCACCACCAACGCCTCAATCTACTATCAACGCGGGCCGCTGGAGGCGCGGATCTCGCACAACTACGTCGGCGGCTTCCTGGAGACGATCAACGACACCATCCCCAACGCCGATCAGTACTGGAAGGGCCGTCACCTGTATGACGCCTCGATCAGCTGGCGCTTCGACAACGGGGTGACGATCTTCGCCGAAGGTCAGAACCTGAACGATGCGGGCCGCCGCGAAGTGACCGGCCCGAACCAGGGCTATCTGCAAGAATCCGCCGAATACGGCCGCACCTTCTGGTTCGGCGTCTCCGCCAGCTTCTGATCCCCTTCAGGCCGCCTTCCAGACTGGAGGGCGGCCTTCCTGCTTCCAAAAGGCCCCGCCATGCTGATTTCCACTCTCGCCCTTCTGGCCCTGAGCGCGTCCGACGCCGCGCCTCAAGACGCCGCCCCGATCGCCAGCCGTCTGGAGACCGTCCGGCGCTACGCCTCGGACGCGCGTCAGGGCGTGGCTGTCGGCCCGAACGACGTCTACGCCGTCTCCAACTGGTCCCTGACCCGCTACGACAAGGCCACCGGCGAAAAGCGCGCCGCCTGGGCCGGAGAGCCCGCGCGCTTTCCCCACATCAACTCCTGCACCCTGATCGAGGCAGAGCTGGTCTGCGCCGCCTCCAACTTTCCCGCCACGCCCCACGTCAGCACGGTCGAGGTGTTCGACCCCGTCGACCTGCATCACAAGCGCACCGTCGCCCTGGGCCTGGGAACCGGCTCCCTGACCTGGATCGAGCGACGCGACGGCGCCTGGTGGGGGATGTTCGCCAACTATGACAGCCGCGGCGGCGAGGCCCCGCGCGATCACCGCCACACCACCCTGGTCCGCTTCGACGACCAGTGGCGGCGCAGCGAAAGCTGGGCCGTCCCGGCCTCCATCCTGGAGCGGGTGGCGCCCATGAGCATCTCCGGCGGCGGCTGGGGACCGGACGGGCGGCTCTACCTCAGCGGCCACGACCATCCCGAGCTCTATGTCGTCGCCTTCCCCCAGGGCGGCGGAACCCTGGATCACGTCGAGACCCTGGGCATGGAGGCCGAGGGCCAGGCCGTCGACTGGGACGAAAGCACGCCCGGCGTCCTTTACGGCATCACGCGCCGCACGCGCGAAATCCTGGCCATGCGTCTGCCGACCGCGCCCTGAGGCGCCGCCGACGGCCAAAGAAAAACGGCCCCGGAAGCGATTCCGGGGCCGTCTTCATTTCAGTCGAGAACCGGCTCAGCCCTTGGCGGCTTCGTACAGTTCATTGACCTTGTTCCAGTTCACCACCGACCAGAAGGCCTTGAGGTAGTCGACGCGGCGGTTCTGGTACTTGAGGTAGTAGGCGTGCTCCCACACGTCGGCGGCCAGCAGGACGGCGCCCTTCTCGGCCGCGTCGTCCATCAGCGGGTTGTCCTGGTTCGGGGTCGAAGTGACCTTCAGCTTGCCGTCCTGAAGGATCAGCCAGGCCCAGCCCGAACCGAACTGACCAGCGCCGGCGGCGTCGAAGTCAGCCTTGAACTTGTCCATGCCGCCCAGTTCGGCGTCGATCTTGGCGGCCAGTTCGGCCGAGGGCTCGCCGCCCGTGCCGACCGGGGCCAGCAGCTCCCAGAACAGGCTGTGGTTCCACACGCCGCCGCCGTTGTTGCGGATCGGCTTCGGCAGCTTGGACATGATCGCGAAGATGTCTTCCAGCGACTTGCCTTGCGCCTCGGGCGTGGCGTCGACGAACTTGTTCAGGTTGTCGACATAGGTCTGGTGGTGCTTGTCGTGGTGGAAGGTCATCGTCTCCTTGTCGATGGCCGGCTCCAGCGCGTCATAGGCGTAGGGCAGCGGGGGCAGGGTGAAGGCCATGGGAGACTCCTCTTTACGGCGTTTGATTCCTCTGGACCCTATCTAGGGCCGCGCGCGCCATACCCAAGCCTTGAACGTCGCCTTTGTTCATAATTCTCGGGGTGAAACCGCTTTTCGGAACCCAAAGCGCGAAACAGCCGTTTCCCAGTCGCCCCAGACCGCCTTTCAGGTCGCTTATCAGGGGGATGCGCCATGCCTGATCGCGCCGCTTCGCGGACCGCGCTGCTTTCGGACGCCGAAGCAGAAAGTCTGCGTCTGCAATTGCTGGAAGTGATTCCGCGCCTTCGCCGCCATCACCTGCTGGACCTCGCCGACACCCTGCACGAGGCCGTGCGGGAACGGCGCTGGTCGCCGGAAGAACGGCTGGACATGAGGGCCTGACGCTCCAGCCTCAGCCCGCGTGCAGTTCCTGCTTCACGCGCTCGGCCAGGGTCTTGATGTCCAGCGGCTTGGGCAGGAAGGACACCCCGACCTCGTCCTGCAACAGGTCCGAGAAATCGCTCTCGGCGTAGCCCGAAATGAACATGACCGGCGCGTCGCCCAAGAAGGGCCGGGCCTTCCGCAGCAGCGACGGCCCGTCCAGACCCGGCATGATGACGTCCGAGATCAGCATGTCGATCTGGCCCGCCCATTCCTCGGCCAGGATCAGGGCCTCCTCGCCGTCGGCGGCCTCGATCACCTCATAGCCGCGCTGGCGCAGCAGGCGGGCGGCGATGCCGCGCACGGCCGCCTCGTCCTCGACGAACAGGATGCGGCCCGCGCCCGACAGGTCGCGCGGCGCCTTGACCACCTTCTCGACCACGGGGGCCTCGACCAGTTCCTCGGCCGTGGCGGCGGGCAGGAAGATGCGGAAGGCGGCTCCCGCATTCTCAAGATTGGCGACGGTGATGTGGCCGCCCGCCTGCTGGGCGATGCCGTAGACGGTGGCCAGACCCATGCCCGTTCCCTCGTTCACCGCCTTGGTGGTGAAGAAGGGCTCGAAGATCTTGTCCAGCAGGGCCGTCGGCACGCCGGGGCCGGTGTCCGACACCTCGATCAGGGCGACCTCATCCGTCGCCTCGCGCCAGCCCAGGTCGCGGGCCTGGGCGCCGGTCAGACGGCGGGTGCGGATGGTGACGACGCCCGCGCCCGGCTCGACCACGCCGCGCATGGCGTCGCGGGCGTTGACGGCCAGGTTCATCACCGCCGTCTCCAACTGGCTCTTGTCGGCCAGCACCAGCGGCAGGTCGCGGCCGTAGTCCGTCTCCAGCCGCACATCCTCGCGCAGCAGGCGGCGCAGCAGGACGGCGAACTCGCCGACCAGTTCGCCCAGGTCCAGCCGCTCGCGCCGCACCGTCGACTTGCGCGAGAAGGCCAGCAGCTTGCGCACCAGATCCGCCGCGCGGATGGCCGTCTGGCGGATCTCGTTCAGCCCATCATAGGAGGGGTCGCCGACCGGATGGCGCTCCAACAGGCCGCTCAGTTGCAGCTGGATCGCCGTCAGCAGGTTGTTGAAGTCGTGCGCCACCCCGCCCGCCAGCTGACCGACGGCCTGCATCTTCTGGGCCTGCGACAGCTGCAGCTCCATCGACTTTTGCGTCGCCACGTCGAACAGCCAGACGCGGCGCTTGTCGCCCTCGAGCGCGACATAGAGGTGCAGTTGCCGATCCGGATGGGCGCGAGCGATCAACTCGATCGGGCCGAACGATCCGGCCTCCAGCTTGGCGCGAGCTTCGGCCACGCCCGCCGGATCGAACAAATGGCCGAAGGCGGCAGTCCGTTTGTGCTGATTTTTGATTCTCTTAACAGTCAGGGAGTTGCGACTGTACTGAATTTTGTAGTACTGACAGCAGCAGTTTCTGTTTATAACAGTACCAGTTACTGTACCAGTCGCATGCTGCTCGGTCTGGCCAAACAGGGTAATGCACCTGAGTTTTTGAGTAAAATTAACAAAAATGGTATTCCGGTGCCGGCCGTACTAATCTCTGCTTTTGTTACCCTGCTCTGTGTACTGCTCAATTACATGTTTCCAGAGAAAGCGTTTAGTCTGCTGATGATGCTGGTTGTTGCTGCGATCGTTATTAACTGGATGGTCATTTTTATCACTCACTTAAAATTCCGCAAACAGATGATACGTGAAAACAAAACCACGCAATTTCCAAGTTTGGCTTATCCATTCACAAACTATCTCTGTATAGTCTTTATGATTGGTATTTTAGGCATTATGATAATGACGCCAGATATGCGTATTGCAGTTATGATGATCCCAGGATGGCTGTTGTGCCTGCTGATCGCCTATCAGATTAAAAAGCGCAAGGCACTTCAACGTCATAATATGGTTCTGGAAACTGACACCTGAGCCAGTAAATCCCCTCCAGAACATGGATGATGGACTGGAGCAGTTTTTAACAGAGTACAGTTAGAAGGCTGTACGACTTAAGGAAGTAATTGAATGTTTGAGCATGTAAATCCTTATCCGGGTGATCCGATTCTGTCTCTAATGGAAGAGTTCAATACGGATGCCCGTACAGACAAGGTAAACCTGAGTATTGGACTTTATTATAATGAAGACAGTATTGTGCCACAGCTCGAAGCCGTTAAAACAGCGTACAAGCATAGTGCCAAGCTGAACGATACGACCAAACTGTACCTGCCAATGGAAGGCTTCAAACCTTACCGTGAAGCCATTCAAAACTTGCTGTTTACTGAAAACAGTCCGGCTCGAGCTCAGGGACGTGTTGCTACAATTCAAACATTAGGCGGATCAGGTGCTCTTAAAGTAGGTGCAGATTTCCTTAAGAAATACTTTCCTGAGTCTGAAATCTGGGTAAGTAATCCAACTTGGGATAATCATGTAGCCATCTTCAATGGTGCAGGTATAAATACACATTACTATCCATATTTTGATGCTGAAACCCATGGTGTGGACTTTGCGGGTATGCTAGATACCTTAAAGCAACTGCCAGAACAAAGTATCGTATTATTGCATCCATGCTGTCATAAGCCGACTGGCGCCGATCTTGTTCCTGCACAGTGGGATCAGGTGATTGAAGTATTAAAAACAGGAAACCTGATTCCGTTTTTAGACATCGCTTATCAGGGCTTTGGCCACGGCATGCAAGAAGATGCTTATCTGATCCGTGCACTGGATCAGGCAGGAATGAACTTTATTGTCAGCAATTCATTTTCCAAGATTTTCTCGCTATATGGTGACCGTGTTGGCGGACTTTCCTTTGTCTGTGACGACCAAGAAACAGCTCAGCGCGTTCTGGGCCAGTTAAAGGCTACCGTTCGCCGTATTTACTCTAGCCCCCCTACAACGGGTGCATTACTGGTTGAAAATGTGCTCAATGATGAAGAACTACACTCCCTTTGGCTGACTGAAGTTGAAGGTATGCGTACCCGTATCCAGAAAATGCGTCAGATTCTAAAAGATGAATTAAGTCGCGCATTACCAAATCAAGACTTTAGCTACTTGGTAAACCAGAACGGTATGTTTAGTTATACCGGGTTGACTGCTGAACAGGTCGATCTGCTTAAGGAAAAATACGGTATTTATCTGGTTCGAAGCGGACGTATGTGTGTTGCAGGTCTAAACCAGAAAAATATTTATTATGTGGCTGAAGCAATGGCTGCTGTTTTGAAAAAGAGTTTAGTCACTGTTTAATTTTAAATAAATAAAAAACCGGGAAAGTTCCCGGTTTTTTATTTTTTAGATTATAAAGTTTAGGTTTGCCTAGAACTAAAAATGAATCACTGTACGGATAGATTTACCCTCATGAAGTAAATCAAAAGCTTCATTAATTTTACTCAAAGGTAAATTATGCGTGATGAATGGATCAATTTTAATTTCACCACGCATTGCCTGCTGTACCATACCTGGTAGCTGGGTACGACCCTTGACGCCACCAAAAGCCGAACCACGCCATACCCGGCCTGTTACCAGCTGGAATGGACGGGTACGTATTTCCTGACCGGCGCCGGCAACGCCAATAATGACTGACTCGCCCCAGCCTTTATGGCAGCATTCCAGTGCAGCACGCATGATGTCTACGTTACCAATACATTCAAAGCTATAGTCAACCCCTCCATCAGTCATCTCAACAATGACTTCCTGGATAGGCTTGCTATAGTCTTTCGGATTGACAACATCAGTCGCGCCCATTTCCTGAGCCAGTGCAAACTTGTCCGGATTAATATCAATTGCAATAATACGGCCAGCTTTGGCTTGCACTGCACCCTGAATAGCTGCCAGTCCAATTGCACCTAAACCGAAAATCGCGACAGTCGCACCTTCTTCAACTTTTGCCGTATTATGTACTGCACCGATTCCTGTCGTTACACCACATCCGAGCAGGCACATTTTTTCAAGTGGGGCTTCCGGATCAATTTTAGCAAGAGAGATTTCTGCTACTACAGTGTATTCACTGAATGTAGACGTACCCATATAATGATAAATAGGCTCACCATTATAAGAAAAGCGGGTCGTACCATCCGGCATTAAGCCTTTACCTTGAGTTGCACGAACTGCCTGGCACAGGTTAGTTTTGCCTGAAGTACAGAATTTGCACTTGCCACATTCTGCAGTATAGAGCGGAATAACATGATCACCGGGCTTCACCGAAGTAACCCCTTCTCCGACCTCAACTACAATACCGCCACCTTCATGCCCTAGAACCGCTGGAAAAACGCCTTCCGGATCTTCACCTGATAAAGTAAAAGCATCAGTATGGCATACACCAGTGTGTGTAATTTTAACCAGTACTTCACCAGCTTTTGGCGGAGCAACATCTATTTCAACAATTTCCAGGGGCTGACCTGGCCCAAATGCGACTGCTGCACGTGATTTCATTACATTTTCATCCTGTAATCTGTAAGGCTGACTGAAAAATTAATACCTAACAGTAACTCTAATACGCTAAAACATTCAAGTATTTACTCAGGCATGATGTTATCTTAAATGTGAAAGAGATACGTGACACATAATTAAAATGCAATTAGATAATCATCTGAAAGGTATAATAATTGGTATGAC
>DJDA01000084.1 GCA_002430835.1 Brevundimonas sp. UBA5936 | reverse complement strand
TGCTGGCAGGCGGCGAGCAGGCCGCTGAGGATCAGGCAGGCCAGAAGGGACGGTCGGGTCATGTATGGGTTCCGGATCGAGGTTCGCCTGTCAATGACGATGACCCCGATCCGGCTCCACGAAAAGCCTTATCGGCGCGCGGCCTCGACGGCGGCGCGCTGCAGGGCGAACAGTTCGGCGCAGCCGATTTCGGCCAGTTCGAACAGGCGGTCGAACTCGCCCCGGCTGAAGCCGCGCTTCTCGCCGGTGGCCTGGATCTCGACGATCTGGCCTGCGCCGGTCAGCACGAAGTTGCTGTCGGCCTCGGCGGTGGAGTCTTCCTCATAGTCGAGGTCCAGCACCGGCAGATCCTTGAACACGCCGCATGACACGGCCGCCACCTGATCCAGGATGGGGTCGGTCGTCAGCACGCCCTCGTCCTTGAGGTAGTTGAGGGCCGAGGCCATCGCCACCCAGGCGCCGGTGATGGAGGCGGTGCGCGTGCCGCCGTCGGCCTGGATCACGTCGCAGTCGATCAGCACCTGACGCTCGCCCAGCGCCTTGAGGTCGACCACGGCGCGCAAGGAGCGGCCGATCAGGCGCTGGATCTCCTGGGTGCGGCCCGACTGCTTGCCAGCGGCGGCTTCGCGGCGGCCGCGCGTGTGGGTGGCGCGCGGCAGCATGCCGTATTCGGCGGTGACCCAGCCCTGGCCGGTGTTGCGCATCCAGCCCGGCACCTTCTCCTCTATCGAGGCCGTCACCAGCACCTTGGTGTGGCCGAAGGACACCAGGCACGAGCCCTCGGCGTAGCGGTTGACGCCGGTTTCCAGCGTGACGGTGCGAAGTTGTTCGGGGGTGCGTTCGGACGGGCGCATGGGAATTCCTTGGAAGCGGGATGGCGCGTGCTTATCCTGAAACCATGAGCCTGTCCCGCCCTGACCCGTTTGCGGTGAGTCTCCGTTCCGTTCTGGCGGGGCGGAGGGCGTCGGCATGAGCCTGCTTTATCCCTCGCCCGGTCTGGCGACGCTGGATGCGCGGGCGCGCGACATCTTCCGGCGGGTGGTCGAGAGCTATCTGGAGACGGGCGAGCCGGTGGGGTCGCACACCTTGTCGCGCGCGGGGCTGGACCTGTCGCCCGCCTCGATCCGCAACACCATGCAGGCGTTGACGCAGGCCGGGCTGCTGGCCTCGCCGCATACATCGGCCGGGCGGGCGCCGACCCATGCGGGGCTGCGGCTGTTCGTGGACGGCCTATTGGAAGTCGGCGACATCGGTCAGGAGGAGCGGCGCGAGATCGACGCCCGGCTGGCCGTGCTGGGCGCCAAGGGCGGCGGCCGCAATGTCGAGGAGGCGCTGGATGCGGCCTCGTCCCTGCTGTCGGGTCTGGCGGGCGGGGCGGGCATCGTCGCCAGTCCGGTGCGCGAGGCGGGGGTGCGTCATGTCGAGTTCGTGGCCCTGGGCGGGGGGCAGGCGCTGGCGGTGCTGGTGGCCGACGACGGGGTGGTCGAGAACCGGCTGATGAGCCTTCAGCCCGGCGTCACGCCCTCGACCCTGCAGGAGGCGTCGAACTTTCTCAGCGCCCGGCTGAAGGGCCGTCCGCTGGCCGAGGCGCGCCATGAGATGAAGGCCGAGATGGAGGCCGCGCGGCGCGATCTGGACGCCGCTGCGGCGCGTCTGGTCGAGGACGGGTTGGCGGCCTGGAGCGGCGGCGCGGGCGGCGCGGGTCACGATCGCAACCTGATCGTGCGGGGGCGCGGCAATCTGTTGCAGGACGCTCGCGCGGCCGAGGATCTGGAGCGGGTGCGCGTCCTGTTCGACGATCTGGAGCAGAAGGAACAGCTGATCGGCCTGCTGGACGACGTCGGCGCGGCCCAGGGCGTGCGCATCTATATCGGCGCGGAAACGCGACTCTTTTCGCTTTCGGGTTCCGCCGTGATCGCGGCGCCCTATATGTCGGGCCGGCAGCGGGTGCTGGGCGCCATCGGCGTCATCGGGCCCGCGCGGTTGAACTACGCCCGTGTCATACCGTTGGTGGACTATACCGCCCGGGTGCTGGGCCGGATTCTGGACGGACAAGAGACGTGAACGACATCAACGACGAGACGCGGGATCAACTCGAGCAGGACATCCACGAGGCGGACCTCGCGCCCGAGGGCGACGACACCGCCGTGGTCGACGCCCTGATCGCCGAGCGCGACCAGTGGAAGGACCGCGCCCTGCGTGCGGTGGCCGAGGCCGAGAACGTCAAGCGCCGCGCCGAGACGCAGCAGAACGACGCCCGCGCCTATGCGATCCAGCGCTTCGCCAAGGATCTGCTGGGCGTGGCCGACACGCTGGAGCGCGGTCTGGCGACGGCGCCCAAGGACGCCGACGGCCCGGCGGCGGCCATGCTCACGGGGCTGGAACTGACGCAGAAGTCCCTGCTGTCGGCTTTTGAGGCCAACGGCCTGACCCGCGTCGATCCGGCGCCGGGCGACGCCTTCGATCCGCACCTGCACCAGGCGATGATGGAGCAGCCTTCGGACACCGTGCCGGGCGGGGCCGTCATCCAGACGCTGCAGCCGGGCTACGCCCTGTTCGGCCGCACCGTGCGCGCGGCCATGGTGGTGGTCGCGGCCAAGGGGTCGGGCGCGGCGGCGGGCGGCGCCTATGCCGATCCGAACACGACCGGCGGGAATTTCGACGCCAAGGCCTGAGGCTTTCGCGCGCTGAAACGACGACGGCCCGGCGCAGACGCGCCGGGCCGTTTTCTGTTTGCCTGTATGACCGCTCATCCCGGCGGACGCCGGGATCCAGTGGGAACGTCACGCGCCGTGGTTGCGGCCAAAGCACTGGGCCCCGGCGTCCGCCGGGGTGAGCGGTGAAGGGGTCAGTCCTTCAATCTCGAATCGAACAGCGCCAGCAGCCGCCGCCAGCCGTCCTTGGCGTCCGCCTCGCGGTAGGAGGCGCGGTAGTCGGCGTGGAAACCGTGCGGGGCGTCGTCGTAGAGGATGATCTGACTGTCGCTCCGGCCGGCGGCAGCCAGGGCGTCGTTCATCGCCTTGACCGTGTCGTTGGGAATGCCGCTGTCTGCACCGCCGTAGAGGCCCAGCACGGGCGCCCTCAGCTCGCCCGCCAGGTCGATGGGCCAGGGGCGGCCCGCCGTCTTCTGTTCGTCGGTGGCCGTGTCGGCGGGGGACAGGCGGCCGTACCAGGCGACCCCGGCGTCCAGCGTCGGGAAGCGGGCCATGGCCTGCCACACCACCTTGCCGCCCCAGCAGAAGCCGGTGATCCCGACCTTGTCGGCCTTGGCCCAGGACTGGGCGCCGATCCAGTCCAGCGTGGCGCCGATATCGCCCATCACCTGGGCGTAGCCGGCGGCGGCGACGATGCGCATGATGGTCTGCATGTCGCTGAGCGGGGCCGGGTCTTGCGCGCGGACGAAGAAGGCGGGGGCCACGGCCGCATAGCCCGCCTTGGCCAGGCGGCGGCAGACGTCGCGGATGTATTCGTGCACGCCGAAGATCTCGGACACGACGATGACGACGGGGAAGGGGCCGGCGCCTTCGGGCCGGGCGACATAGGCGGGCAGGGCGAAGCCGTCGGGCGCCGAATAGGTCGCGTCGGCCGTGACCAGGCCCGCCGTGTCGGTGGCGATCGGCTGGGCCGACTGGCTGAGGGCGGCGGGGGCGTAGGCGGCGAAGAACAGCCCGCCCGCCGTCGCCACGCCCAGGCTGCGGCGGCTGGGGGCGATCTGGTCGGGGCTCAGGCCCTCGGGCCGGGTGATCAGGGTCATCTCGGGGCTCCGGTCGGCGCTGTGGAAGCCGCGACAGTGCCCCGGCTTTCGCCGTCGCGTCGAGTCCTTCCGTCTAGCCGGCGACCCGCAGGGTCAGGTTGACCCGCCCCCCGCCGGGCAGCAGCCGCGACGAGCCCGTCAGCAGCCGATCGATTCCGTGACGCGCCAGCCGCGCCGGTCCGGTCAGGGCGCAGACGTCGCCCGAGGCCAGGCGCACGCTGGCCGTCCTGCCGCCTTCGGCCGGGCCGATGCGGAACACCGCCGTGTCGCCCAGGGAGATCGACAGCACGGGCGCGGTCAGGTCGCGCTCGTCCCGGTCCTGATGCAGCCCCATCTTCGCCTCGCCCTGATAGAGGTTGACCAGGCAGGCGTCGGGCGGGCTCGGCCAGCCGGTCAGGGCGTCCCACAGGCTCAGCAGCCGGGGCGGAATGGCGGGCCAGGGCGCGCCGGTCGCCGGATGGGTCGGCTGATAGCGATAGCCTTCGCGGTCCGACACCCAGCCCAGGGCGCCGAAATTGCTCATCCGCACCGAAAACGGCCGCCCGCCGGGCGTGACGGGGCGATAGAGGGGCGCCGCCTCCAGGCCTCGCCGCACCTCGGCCAGCAGTTCGGCCTGTTCCACAGCGTCCAGCAGGCCGGGCCACAGACGAAAGCCGGGCAGGGCGGTCGGCGCTTCCCTCAGCTCTTTTCTGGACGGTTGCGGGCTGTTTTGCGGGATCATCGGCCGAATTTAGCGGCGCCGCGCCGCCTTGTCCGCCATAAGGCGCGGAATCGGCCCGGAACCGGGCGGAAGGCCTTGCAGCCCATGCGGTCTTTCCCATATCCGAGCCAATCCGGCGATAACCCCCTATTCGTTAGGGGCTTGCTCGCCGATCCCATCCACCGCCGAACCGGGCCTCGCCCGGCGCGGCATGATTTCAAAAGCCCATCTGGGGGCGGTCACGCGCGGCGCTTGATCCAAGGCCGCCGCATCGCCCGCCGCAAGGAGTGAAAAGACAAGCCCATGGCCAAGATCATCGGCATCGACCTCGGCACGACCAACTCGTGCGTCGCCGTCATGGACGGCAAGAACCCCAAGGTCATCGAGAACGCCGAAGGCGCCCGCACCACCCCGTCGGTGGTCGCCATTCAGGACGGCGGCGAAATCCTCGTCGGCCAGCCCGCGCGCCGTCAGGCGGTGACCAACCCCGCCAACACCTTCTTCGCCATCAAGCGCCTGATCGGCCGCAATTTCGATGACCCGGTGGTGGCCAAGGACAAGGGCATGGTGCCCTTCGAGATCGTCAAGGGTCCGACCGGCGACGCCTGGGTTCAGGCCCACGGCAAGGACTATTCGCCCCAGCAGGTTTCGGCCTTCACCCTGGGCAAGATGAAGGAGGCCGCCGAGGCCTATCTGGGCGAGAAGGTCACCCAGGCCGTCATCACCGTTCCGGCCTATTTCAACGACGCCCAGCGTCAGGCGACCAAGGACGCCGGCAAGATCGCCGGTCTGGAAGTCCTGCGCATCATCAACGAGCCGACCGCGGCGGCCCTGGCCTATGGTCTTGAGAAGAACGACGGTCAGAAGATCGCCGTCTACGACCTGGGCGGCGGCACCTTCGACGTCTCGATCCTGGAGATCGGCGACGGCGTGTTCGAGGTGAAGTCGACCAACGGCGACACCTTCCTGGGCGGTGAAGACTTCGACATGCGTCTGGTCGACTACCTGGCCGACGAGTTCAAGAAGGAGCAGGGCGTCGACCTGCGCCAGGACAAGCTGGCCCTGCAGCGCCTGAAGGAAGAGGCCGAAAAGGCCAAGAAGGAGCTGTCCTCGACGACCCAGTACGAGGTCAACCTGCCGTTCATCACCATGAACGCCTCGGGCCCGCTGCACCTGAACATCAAGCTGTCGCGCGCCAAGCTGGAAGCTCTGGTGGACGATCTGGTCCAGCGGACGATCGAGCCCTGCGCCAAGGCGCTGAAGGACGCGGGCCTCAAGGCTTCGGACATCGATGAAGTCGTCCTGGTCGGCGGCATGACCCGCATGCCCGCCGTGCAGGAAGCCGTGAAGAAGTTCTTCGGCAAGGAGCCGCACAAGGGCGTGAACCCGGATGAAGTCGTGGCCCTGGGCGCCGCCGTTCAGGCCGGCGTTCTGCAAGGCGACGTCAAGGACGTGCTGCTGCTGGACGTGACGCCGCTGACGCTGGGCATCGAGACCCTGGGCGGCGTGTTCACGCCGCTGATCGAGCGCAACACGACGATCCCGACCAAGAAGGCTCAGGTCTTCTCGACCGCTGACGACAATCAGTCGGCCGTGACGATCCGAGTCTTCCAGGGCGAGCGCCCGATGGCCGCCGACAACAAGGTGCTGGGTCAGTTCGACCTGATGGGCATTCCGCCCGCGCCGCGCGGCATGCCGCAGATCGAGGTCGCCTTCGACATCGACGCCAACGGCATCGTCCATGTGACGGCCAAGGACAAGGCGACGAACAAGGAGCAGTCGATCCGCATCCAGGCCAACGGCGGCCTGTCGGACTCCGACATCGAGAACATGGTCAAGGAAGCCGAGGCCAACGCCGCGGCCGACAAGGCCCGCAAGGAACTGGTCGAGGCCCAGAACGGCGCCGACAGCCTGGTCCACTCGACCGAAAAGGCCCTGGCCGAGCACGGCGACAAGATCGACGACGCGACCAAGGCGACCATCCAGTCGGCCCTGGACGACCTGAAGTCGGCCAAGGACGGCACGGACCCCGAGGCCATCCGCGAGAAGACCAACACCCTGGCGCAGGCTTCGATGAAGCTGGGCGAGGCCATGTACGCCGCCCAGCAGGGCGGGGCTGACGGCGACGCCGAGGGCCAACCGGCCGACGACGGCGTGGTCGACGCCGAGTTCGAGGAAGTCTCGGACACGGACGAGAAGAAGGACGCCTAACCCGGCGCCTCGCTAATGTTCGGCCCCGCTTGCCAGACGGCAGGCGGGGCCGTTTCATGAAACTTGCATCATTCGACCGGGCGCCCATGTCATCAGGCAGGCCGTCGGTCATCCGCGAACGGAACGCCTCCAGATCAAGAGAGGCCGAACAGCACCCTGGCGCGGCGGGAAAGTAAGAGGACGAACGCCTGATGGCGCAACGTGACTATTACGAGATTCTGGGGGTCGAGCGGACGGTGGACGCCGTCGTGCTCAAGAGCGCCTATCGCAAGCTGGCGATGGAGCACCACCCCGACCGCAACGGCGGCTCCGAAGAGTCCGTGGCCCGCTTCAAGGAAATCTCCGAAGCCTACACCGTCCTGTCGGACGAGCAGAAGCGCGCGGCCTATGATCGCTTCGGCCACGCGGGCGTGGGCGGCGGCGCAGGCGGAGGCAACCCCTTCGGCCAGGGCGGCGGCCAGGGCTTCCACGACATCAACGACATCTTCTCCCAGGTCTTCGGCGACGCCTTTGGAGACGCCTTCGGGGGCCGGGGCGGCGGGCGCCAGCAACAGAGCGGCCCGCGTCGCGGCTCGGACCTGCGCTACGACCTCGAGATCACGCTGGAGCAGGCCTACAAGGGCGCCGACGTTGAGATCGCCATCCCGACCCTGATGACCTGCGAGGTCTGCGACGGCTCGGGCGCCAAGGCGGGCACCAAGCCGACCATCTGCTCCACCTGCGGCGGCGCCGGTCGCGTGCGCCAGGCCAACGGCTTCTTCCAGGTCGAGCGCACCTGCCCCCGCTGCGGCGGCTCGGGCGAGATGATCGCCGATCCCTGCACCAATTGCCGGGGCCACGGCCAGGTCCGCAAGACCCGCAAGCTCAGCCTCAAGGTGCCGGCGGGCGTCGACGACGGCTCGCGCATCCGCCTGTCGGGCGAGGGCGAGGCGGGCCAGCGCGGCGGGCCGCGCGGCGACCTCTATGTCTTCCTGTCGGTGCTGCCGCACGAGCTGTTCGAACGCGACAACCTGGACCTGCTGGTCACGGTGCCGGTGCCGATGACGGTGGCGGCGCTGGGCGGCATCGTCGACGCTCCCTGCCTGGTCTCCGACGCCTGCGACGGCAAGTGCAGGGCGGCGGTCGATGTGCCCGCGGGCGCCCAGACGGGCAAGACGGTCCGCATCAAGGGCAAGGGCATGCCGCACTTGAACGGGCGCGGTCGCGGCGACCTGGTGGTCGAGCTGTTCGTCGAGACGCCGACCGAACTGACCGCGCGTCAGAAGGAGCTGCTGACCGAACTGGCGGACTCCCTGGGCGAGACCCAGACGCCGCGCAACACCAGCTTCGCCGGCAAGGCCAAGCGCTTCTGGGCCGACATCCTGGGCGGCGACGCCGATAATCCGAAAGAGACTGCGTGAGCGACATCTTCCACGCCGGCATCTCCGGCGCCCGGGGCCGCATGGGCCGCGCCGTTTCTCAGGTTCTGGACGCCCGCGAGGACGTGGTGGTCGCCGCCCGTTTCGATCGTGGCGAGACGGTCGACCTGAAGCTGTGCGACGTCATCATCGACTTCTCGACGCCCGAGGCTTCGGTCGCCCTGGCCAAGGCCTGCGCTGCGGCGGGCGGACCGGCCCTGGTCGTCGGCTCCACCGGCCTGACGCCGGAACAGGAGGCCGAGATCGAGGCCGCCGCCGACAAGATCGCCATCGTCATGAGCGGCAATTTCTCGCTGGGCGTGAACATCCTGATCGGCCTGGTCGAGCACGCCGCCCTGCGGCTGGATGCGCGCGACTGGGACATCGAGGTGCTGGAGACGCATCACCGGCGCAAGGTCGACGCCCCCTCGGGCACGGCCCTGATGCTGGGCGAGGCCGCCGCCAACGGCCGGGGCCGCGATCTGAAGGAACTGCGCAGCGCTCCCTATGACGGCATCACCGGCCCGCGCGAAACGGGCAAGATCGGCTTCGCCAGCCTGCGGGCGGGCGGGGTGATCGGCGACCACACCGTCATGTTCGCCTCGGAAGACGAGATGCTGACCCTGTCGCACTCGGCCATGGACCGCAGCCTGTTCGCCAAGGGCGCCGTGGCCGCCGCCGCCTGGGTGCGCAACCGCCGCCCCGGCCTCTACGACATGCAGGACGTGCTGGGCTTCCGGCAGGCGTGATGTTGGAGGGGCGCTGGCGCGCTCCCCGCGTTATCGCTCGCCGCGCGGCGGCTCGTTGCTTGAGGGTGTCAGGCCGGTTCGGTCAGCAGGGCGCCCATGGCCTCGCGCCAGGCGGCCAGGTCGTCGGAGCGCTGCGCGATCAGGCGGCTGAGCGTGTCGCACGGGCTCTGCGCCGGAACGGTCATGCCCCAGGCGGGGAAGGCGCGGCGCTCAATGCGTCCGCGCGCCATGACCTCGATCTCTTCATGCCGCTCGTCGAAATGCAGGTGCAGCATCAGGATGTCGAGCGCGGTGGGGGAGCCTTCCAGGCACTGAACGAACACGCCGTCCTGCAGGGCCAGCGCCCCCGTGATGCCGTTGCGGGCGTTCAGGAAGGCGGCGACGTGAACGATGTCGAGGAGCGCAGCCCGTTCATCGTCCGGCGCCAGTTGCGAGCGGCTGCAATAGACAAGCTGATCCAGCGTGTTCATGACGGCCACGCTAGACCAGTATCTAAGGATGCGAAAGTAGGGTTGGCGTCAACGTCCGGTTGAGCCGAAGCCGCCGCCGCCGCGCGCGGTCTCGTCCACCGCCTCGACCTCGACCATCCGGGCCTGCTCGTAGCGGGCGATGACCATCTGGGCGATGCGGTCGCCGCGCTTGATCTCGAACGGCAGCTCGCCGTGGTTGATCAGGATGACCCCGACCTCGCCGCGATAGTCGCTGTCGATGGTGCCCGGCGAATTGGGCGCTGAGATGCCGTGCTTCAGCGCCAGGCCCGAACGCGGGCGCACCTGGGCCTCATAGCCGGGCTCCAGGGCGATCTTCAGCCCGGTCGGGACCAGCTTGCGCTGGCCCGGCTCCAGCACCAGCGTCTCGCCATCGCCGATGGCGGCGCGCAGGTCCATGCCCGCCGAGCCGGCGGTCTCATAGGCGGGCAGGGCCAGGCCCTCGGCGTGGGGCAGGCGTTCGACACGGATGGTGGTCATGACGGGGAGGTCTCTTCTAGGCCTTGAAGTGATCGGCGATGCGCAGGGCCAGTTTGCGCGCCACCTCGGTCTTGGACTGGCGCGGCCAGGGCTCGGAGCCGTCCTGGGTGAACAGGGTCACGGCGTTGCCGTCCGAACCGAAGACCTCGTCCGAGACGTCGTTGCCGACGATCCAGTCGCACCCCTTGCGCGACAGCTTGGCGCGGGCGTTGGCCTCCAGGTCGCTGGTCTCGGCGGCGAAGCCGACCACCAGTTTCGGACGGCGCGGACCGGGGGCGGAGACGCCCGCCAGGATGTCGGGGTTCTCGATCAGGGCCAGCGACGGCGGACCGCCCGGCTTCTTTTTGATCTTGCCTGAGGCGACGCCGTCCACGCGCCAGTCGGCCACGGCGGCGCTCATCACGGCGATGTCGGCGGGAAGAGCCGCCTCGACGGCGGCTTTCATCTCAGTGGCGGCCTCGACCCAGACGCGGGTCACGCCGACGGGCGCGTCCAGAGCCACCGGGCCGGAGATCAGCGTCACCTGTGCGCCCAGCTCGGCCAGGGCGGCGGCGACGGCGTAGCCCTGCTTGCCGCTGGAACGGTTGGTCAGGCCGCGTACAGGGTCGATCGGCTCGAAGGTCGGCCCGGCCGTGACCACGGCGGTCCGACCCGTCAGCGGGCGGCCGTCCGGTCCCGCCAGCAGGCGGGCGACGGCGTCGAAGATGACCGGGGGTTCGGCCATGCGGCCCGGCCCGAACTCGCCGCAGGCCATGATCCCGTCGTCCGGCCCGACCACGGCCATGCCGTGAAAGCCGTCGAAGCCCTTCAGCCGCTCGACATTGGCCCGCACCGCCGGGTGCAGCCACATGCGCACGTTCATGGCCGGGGCCAGCAGCACCTTCTTGTCGGTGGCCAGAAGCGTGGTTGAGGCCAGGTCGTCGGCCATGCCGTTGGCGGCCTTGGCGATCAGTCCGGCCGTGGCGGGCGCCACCACCACCAGATCGGCCCAGCGCGACAGCTCGATATGGCCCATGGCCGTCTCGTCTTCCGGCATGAACAGATCCTGCCGCACCGGATGGCCGGTCAGGGCCGCCAGCGACATGGGGGTGACGAACTCGGCGCCGGCCTTGGTCAACACGGCCATCACCTCGGCGTCCGCCTTCTTGAACAGGCGGATCAGCTCCAGCGCCTTATAGGCGGCGATGCCGCCGCCGACGATCAGCAGGATTTTGTGGCCGGAAAGCGAGGGTGCGGTCATGGTGAAATCTGTAGCCGGGCGGGGTGACGGCGTCGAGACAAAGCGACGTCGCTGACGTTTCCGTCAATGGAACATTGCCGGAACAAAAATTGTATGCCTAACTGCGTTCGGCGGGTTTTCAGGAGGGGATGCCATGCATGTGCGGATGTCTGCGGCCCTGGCTGCGGCGGTTCTGGTTCTGGCGGGATGCGACAGCGGCGGCTCGGCGGTCGAGACGCGGGATCGCAGCACGGCCGAACCGGTCGGCCTGGTTTCAGAGGGGGCGCAAGACGGCGTGGCGGATGCTGCGTCGCTGGAAGCGGCCAAGCCGCCGGTCACGGCCAATCGGCGGGAAACCGCCGACGCCAAGGTGCAGCGGCTGTATGAGCGCAACGGCGCGGACTTCGGCGCCAGGTCGGCCGAGGATTATCTGCAGAAGGTTCAGGCCTTCACCGAGAGCACGCCGTCCGGCACCGAGACGGTCAAGCGGCCGAACGGCGACACCCTGTTCTATCAGGCTTCGACCAACACCTTCGCCGTGGTGGACCGCAACGGCGTGCCGCGCACCATGTTCAAGCCGGACGACGGCCCGGCCTATTGGGCGCAGCAGAAGGAGCGGGCCCCGACCTTCGGCCAGCGACGCAACGGGGCGCGTTCCGCCGAATAGCGGGCCTTGTCTCAGGCCTGATCGAACGTCAGGGGCGCGCCCCAGAATTGGGCGACCAGGTCCGACTGCGGGCCGGGCGTTCCCGTGGTCAGGAAGTCGCGGCGCGCCGACGAGCCTAGTTCGTATTCCGGGTGGCGGTCGAAATAGCGCTCCAGAGAGTCGGCCACGGCGGCGGGCTGGCTGATGACCTGGACGCCGGGCGGCAGGGCCTGGGCGAACAGGTCGGCCACGATCTCATAGTGGGTGCAGCCCAGGATGGCCTTGTCCGGGTGGCGGCCGATGCGGCGGCGCAGGGCGTCGACGTGGTCGTCGACGACCACCTTCAGCTCTTCCGGCGGGGCGCCCAGCTCAATCAGACCGGCCAGACCGGGGCAGGCCTCGGTGAAGACGGCCAGATCGTCGCGGCGCTTGTCGATCTCGATCTCATAGACCCGGCTCATGGCCGTGGCGGCGGTGCAGAAGACGCCGGTGATGTCGATCGCCTGCTTCTTCTCGCCTTCCAGTCGGCCGTTGCGCTCGGCCTCGAACGACCAGGGCAGGCCGGTGGCGGCCTCGATGGTCGGGACGATGATGCCCAGGACGTTGACCGGGCGGCCCAGCTTTTCGCGCATCCCCGGAATCCAGGTCTGCTGCAGGCGACGCAGGGCGATGGCCGAGGCCGTGTTGCAGGCCAGCACGACTACGGAGGCGCCCGCCTCGAACAGGCGCTCGCACCCGGCGCGCGTCAGTTCGACGATATCCTCGCCGTTGCGCCCGCCATAGGGAGCGTGGGCCTGATCGCCCAGATAGATGAAGTCCCGCGTCGGAAAGCGGGTCGTGAGTTCGCGGTGGACCGTCAGGCCCCCCACGCCGGAGTCGAAAACGCCTATCGCCATGCAGCGGCCTTTAGCCTCGCGGGGTTTCGCCGTCCAATAGTTAGGACTAAACCGGATTTATGCGACGTCGGGGGCCGCTGCGCCGAAGGACGTCCGAAACAGCTATGGTTGGGAGACCTGGATGCACAGACGTCATCTTCTCATCGGGGGCGCGAGCCTCTTCGCCCTGTCGGGCTGCGCCTCGGCCGGGACCGTGGAGAACGCCGTGAGCGGCGCCGTCGCCGCCCTGACGACCGCCGATGAGGCCCGCATCGCCCGCGCCGTCCTGCCTGCCGCCGCGCCGCGCGCCGAGCTGCTGCAGCCCTGGACCGGCCCCTATGAGGGCGTGCCGCCGTGGGACAAGGTGACGGCGCCCAAGATGCGCGAAGCCATCCTGGAAGGCATCGAACTGCAACGCGCCGACATCGCCGCGATCGCGAACAACGCCGAAGCCCCGACCTTCGCCAACACCATGGCGGCGATGGAGATGGTCGGCGAGCCGCTGGACCGCGCCATGAACGTGTTCAGCGTCATGACCTCGAACATCGGCGGCGAGCAGTGGGACGTGCTGGAGACCGAGCTGTCGCCGATCCTGTCGGCCGCCTCGGACGAGATCACCTTCAACGAGAAGCTGTTCGCCCGCATCAAGGCCGTGGCCGACGGCGCCGACGCGGCGGGCCTGAACGCCCAGCAGAAGCGTCTGGCCGAACGCAGCCGCGACGCCTTCGTGCGCAACGGCGCCGCCCTGAACGCCGCCGGCAAGGCCGAGCTGGGCCGCATCAACACCGACCTGTCGAACGCCTTCACCGGCTTCGGCCAGAAGGTGGTCGCCGACGAGAACACCTGGACCGTCATCGCCAATGAGGCCGGTCTGAAGGGCCTGCCGGACTCGAACAAGGCCGCCGCCGCCGCGGCCGCGCGCACGCGCAACGTCCAGGGCTGGGCTATCGTCAACACCCGCTCCAGCGTCGATCCCTTCCTGACCTTCGCCGACGACCGCGCCCTGCGTCAGCAGGTCTGGACCAAGTTCGCCAAGCGCGGCGACAACGGCGACGCCAACGACACCAAGTCGACCATCGCCCGCATCGTCGCCCTGCGTCAGCAGCGCGCCCGCCTGCTGGGCTTCGGCAACCACGCCGAATGGCGCATGCAGGACACCATGGCCAAGACCCCGGCCGCGGCGATGGACCTGATGCAGCGTGTCTGGGCCCCGGCCAAGGCCCGCGTCGCCGAGGAAGTCGCCGACATGAAGGCGATCGCCGGTCACGACATCGAGCCGTGGGACTACCTCTACTACGCCGAGAAGGTGCGTAAGGCGAAGTACGACCTCGATCAGAACGAGCTGAAGCCCTACTTCGAACTGCACGCCGTGCGCGCGGCCTCCTTCTACATGGCCGAGCGCCTGTACGGCTTCGTCTTCAAGCCACTGCCCAAGGGAACCGTCTCGACCTTCGAGCCGGACGTGACCACCTATGAGGTCACCGACAAGGCCACCGGCAAGCTGATCGGCCTCTACTACGCCGATGACTTCGCCCGTCCGGGCAAGCGTTCGGGCGCCTGGATGACCACCTATCGCTCGTTCTCGAAGCTGACGGGTTCGAAGCCGATCCTGGCCTCGAACAACAACAACTTCGTCAAGGCGCCGGACGGTCAGCCGCTGCTGATCTCGCTGGACGACGCCGAGACCCTGTTCCACGAGTTCGGCCACGCCCTGCACTACTTCTCGTCGGTGGTGACCTATCCGTCGTTCGGCAACACGCCGCGCGACTTCGTGGAATATCCGTCGCAGGTGCACGAGCACTGGGTGCTGAGCCGCCCGATCCTCGACGGCTACATGAAGCACGTCGAGACCAAGCAGCCGATGCCGCAGGCGCTGGTGGACAAGATCGAGGCCTCCTCGACCTTCAACCAGGGCTACGCCACGGTCAGCTACCTGTCCTCGGCCCTGGTCGACATGGACCTGCACACCCAGGCCACGCCGCCGACCGACATCGACGCCTTCGAAAAGGCCTCCCTGGGCCGTCTGGGCATGCCCAAGGAGATCGTGATGCGGCACCGCCTGCCGCAGTTCAATCACCTGTTCACCTCGGACGCCTATTCGGCGGGCTACTACTCCTACCTGTGGTCGGAAGTGATGGACGCCGACACCTGGGCCTACTTCGAGGAGTCGGGCGACGTCTTCAATCCGGACATCGGCGGCCGCTTCAAGTCGATCATCCTGGCGCCGGGCAACACCACGGATCGCGGCGACGCCTATCGCCAGTTCCGCGGCCGCAACCCGGACGTGGCGGCCCTGCTGAAGGTGCGCGGCTTCCCTGTTTCCTAAGGGGCCTACCGGCCTTCGGCCTACTTGAGGCCGTTGGCTAACAAAGTTGAAGGGGCCTAGCGGAGAAATCCGCCGGGCCTTTTCTATTTCGGCCGGGGTGGCGTAAGCCTTGGCTGTGTCACGGGTCGCGTCGGGTCGAGACCCGAAGGGCGGCGCGAAGCAGCCAAGGCGGAGCCTTCTGATCGCGGCCCAGCAAAGAAGGAGCGCCCATGAGCGTCGTCGCCTCCTACGTCTACAAGGACGGCAAGCGGGTGCGCGAGGCGCCGCTGACGGATCAGGGCCTGGCCCTGGCCAAGGGCGAATACCTGTGGATCGGCCTGCATGAGCCGACGGACGATGAGTTCGACGTCCTGGTCCGCCGCTTTCACCTGCACCCCCTGGCGGTCGAAGACGCGCTGACGGCGCACCAGATCCCCAAGCTGGAGGTCTATGGCTCCGAGCTCTTCATCGTCGCCCGCACGGCCCAGGCCAAGGGCGATCGCATCCTGTACGGTGAAACCCACGTCTTCGTCGGGCCCAACTACGTCATCACCATCCGTCACGGCTCGGCTCGCGCCCATACCCAGCTGCGCGCCCAGCTGGAGGCCTCGCCGCACCAGTTGAGCCACGGGCCGGACTTCATCCTGCACGGGGTGCTGGACTTCATCGTCGACGGCTACATCCCCATCATCGACGCCATCGAGGACAAGGTGCTGGAGATGGAGCAGGTCGCCCTCGACAGCTTCCTGTCGCGCGCCGACATCACCCGCCTGTTCCAGCTGCGCCGCGAACTGCTGAAGTTCAGCCGGGTGCTGGGGCCGATGGAGGAGGTCTGCGTCAAGCTGCAGTCGCTGGACCTGCCCTGCATCGACCGCGAGGTCCGCCCCTACTTCCGCGACGTGGCCGACCATGTGCGCCGCGTCGCCAGCCGGGCGGCGGGCCTGCGCGACATCCTGGCCTCGGTGTTCGAGGTGTCCAACCTGCTGGAGCAGCAACGCCAGGGCGTCATCACCCGCAAGCTGGCCGCCTGGGCCGCCATCCTGGCGACGCCGACGGCGGTGGCGGGCATCTACGGCATGAATTTCGACTACATGCCCGAGCTGCGCTGGACCTATGGCTATCCGGCGGTGCTGGCCTTGATCGTCGCCATCTGCATCGGCCTGTACGTCACCTTCAAGCGGACTCGGTGGCTGTGATCAGCCGCTGTTCCTGAGGCCCGCCGCCACGCCGTTGATGGCCAGAAGGATGCCGTTGCGGACGCGCGGGTCGTCGTCGCCTGCGCGGCGGCGGCGGATCAGCTCGATCTGCACATGGTTCAGCGGCTCGACATAGGGCATGCGCTGGCGGATCAGCCGGTCCAGTTCGGGCTGGGCGCCCAATAGAGCCTGTTGGCCGGTGATCGACAGGACGGCCGCGACGGTGCGGTCCCACTCGGCGTGGATGGCGTCATAGATGCGTTCGGCCAGGGCGGCGTCGGGGACCAGTCCGGCGTAGCGGCGGGCGATGGCCATGTCGGCCTTGGCCATCACCATCTCCATGTTCTGGACCACGGTGCGGAAGAAGGGCCAGACCTCGGCCATGGCGCGCAGTTCGGCCGGGTCTTCGCCCTGAACCGCCGAGCCGAAGCCGAACCAGCCGGGCAGCATGACCCGCGACTGCGACCAACTGAACACCCAGGGAATGGCGCGCAGATCCTCGATGGCGGGGGAGGCGGTGCGGCTGGCCGGGCGCGAGCCGATCTTCAGGTCGGCGATCTCGGCGATGGGGGTGGCGGCGCGGAAATAGTCGACGAAGCCGGGCGTCTCATAGACGAGGGCGCGATAGGCCTTCATCGAGGCGGCCGACAGGCGCGCGGCCGTGGCCCCGTGCTCGGCGCTGTAGTCCGCGTCGGACTGCGGCCCCAGCGAGGCCAGCAGGGTTCCGCAGGTCAGGGCGTCGAGGTTGCGCTGTGCGACTTCCGGCTCGCCGTATTTGTTGGCGATGACCTCGCCCTGTTCGGTGACGCGGATGCGGCCCGCGACCGTCCCGGCGGGCTGGCCCAGCACGGCCGAGAAGGCGGAACCGCCGCCGCGTCCGACGGCGCCGCCTCGGCCGTGGAACAGTTGCAGCCGCACCCCCGCCGCGTGCGTGACTTCCAGCAGGGCGCGCGAGGCCTCGTGCAGCTCCCAGCCCGAGGTCAGGTAGGAGCCGTCCTTGTTGGAGTCCGAATAGCCGATCATCACCTCCTGCACCCCCCGCGCCTCGGCCACGGCGCGGGCGGAAGGCTCGGCCAGGACGCGCTCCAGCGTGGCGCGGGCGGCGCGCAGGTCGTCGATGGTCTCGAACAGGGGGGCGGCCTGGATGGGGCAGGCGCCGGGGGCGGCCGGGTCGTAGAGGCCGACCTCCTTGAGCAGCAGATAGACCTCCAGCATGTCCGAGGCCGCGTCGGTCTTGGACACGATGTGGGTGCGGATCGCCTGCGATCCGAAGGTCGCCAGGGCCTCGGCGGCGGCCTGAAGGATGGCGCGCTCCTTCAGCGTCTCGGCCGCATAGTCGGCATAGGGCGAGAAGAGGGGGCGTGGGCTGGCCAGCTCGCGCGCCAGCACAGCCAGCCGTTCGGCCTCGTCCAGGGCGGCGTAGTCGGGGCAGACGCCGGCCACCTTCAGCAGGTCGGCGACCACGCGCTGATGCACGTCGGAGTTCTGGCGTAGGTCCAGCGTCGCCATGTGGAAGCCGAACACGTCCGCCGCCGTGATCAGTCGCGCCAGCCGGTCGTCGGCGAAGACGGCGCCGTGGGTCCGCACCAGACTGTCGTGCAGGATGTTCAGATCGGCGCGGAAGGCGTCGGGGCCGTCGTAGGGCGGGGCTGCGAAGCGGGCGGGGCGCGGCGTCGGCTCGCCGGTCAGGGCGGGGTGGGCGGCGGACAGGCGGGCGTAGATCTGGCTGAGCGCCCGGCGATAGGGCTCGTCCGCGCGCTGGATGGAGGCGTCGCCGGACCCCTTGGCCAGGGCGGCCAGTTCGGGCGTGACGCGGGTCAGGTCGATGGACAGGCTGAGTTCGGCGCCCAGGGCGTGCACCTCGTCCAGATAGAAGCCCAGCGCCGCGCGGGCCTGGCTGCGGAAGGCGGCGCGCAGGGTGTCGGCGTCGACGTTGGGGTTGCCGTCGCGGTCGCCGCCGACCCAGGAGCCGATGCGCACGAAGGGCGTCAGATCCGGCGCGTCCAGCAGGCGGCGCCACTCGGCCAGTTGGGCCGGGGCGACGTGCAGGAAGATGCGCTGCAGCCAGTCGACCACGGTGTCGATTTCGTCCTGCACCACCAGGGCCGAGGCGCGGGTCAGCCGCGTGGCCCACAGGATGACGATCTGACGGCGCAGGGCCGCCTTCAGGGTTTCGGCGTCGCAGGCGATCCCGTCGCGGTCGCAGCCGTCCAGCAGCTCGCCGACCGCCGTGGTGCGGTCGATGACGCTCTTGCGCCGCACTTCGGACGGGTGGGCGGTCAGCACCGGCGAGATCAGAGCCTGGGCCAGCAGGTCGCGCACCGCCGCCCTGTCCGCGCCCGCCTCGGCCAGGCGCTTGAGCGCGCCCTCGGGGGTGTCGGCCCGTTCGCCTGCCTCGGCCTGGGCCTGGGCGCGGCGCTTGCCCGCCCGGTCCTCGGCGACATTGGCCAACAGGGAGAAGGCGGCGAAGCCGTGCGTCAGGCCGATGGCCTGATCCAGCGACAGCTCGCCCAACAGCCGCTCCAGCTCCGAGGCGCCGTCCGATCCCGGATCGCGATGATAGGCCACTGAGGCCTGACGCACCGCCTCGATACGGTCGTAGAGATCCTGGCCGCCCTCGTCGCGGATCACTTCGCCCAGCAAGGCGCCCAGAAGCCGGACTTCGTCGCGGAGGCGGTCGTGGGGAAACTCGGGGGTCTGGGTCATGTGGGTCGTCTCTCAGCGGGGAGGCCGGACAGGAACCGTATCAGCGGGATCCGAGCGCGCCAGCCCATGCTGCAACGCAGAAACCCTTTGTGTGGTCGCCTTTCGTCGCGAGAAACGGAGTCGACATCACCTTGCTTTTCCGCCATAAGCCGCGACTTCCGGCGCAATTGAACCTGCGCCTCCACCATCACGACCCCATTTTGGGTTGTGCTATCGCGCTTCGCGCTACTTGAGCACGCGCTCAAGCAGGCCGAAGGCCGGTAGCGCACTTCAAAGATGGACGAGGATGGAGAGGGCCTCTGTCGACGTGATCGTTCGCAGAGGTCGCCCGCCTATGGGCGTTTCTCATGGAGGCTTCAGGCCCAGGCGCATGAAAGGGTTTGAATGTTCGAGGCTCTGAACGAGCGGCTGACAGGCGTCTTCGACCGGATCACCGGCCGCGGCGCCCTGTCCGAAAAGGATGTCGAGGAGGCCCTGCGCGAGGTCCGCGTCGCCCTGCTCGAGGCCGACGTCGCCCTGCCGGTGGTCAAGGACTTCATCGCCCGCGCCAAGACGGCCGCGACCGGCGAGGAAGTCATCCGCGCGGTCAAGCCCGCCGATCAGGTGGTCAAGATCGTCTATGACGGCCTGGTCGAGATGCTGGGCGGCGAAGAGCCGGTTCCGCTGAACACCAATGCGACCCCGCCCGCCGTCGTGCTGATGGCCGGTCTGCAGGGCTCGGGCAAGACGACGACCTCGGCCAAGCTGGCCCTGCGTCTGTCGAAGTTCGACAAGAAGAAGGTCATGATGGCCTCGCTGGACACGCGTCGTCCGGCGGCCATGGAGCAGCTGGCTACGCTCGGCCAGCAGATCGAGGTCGCGACCCTGCCGATCGTGGCGGGTGAGAGCGCGGTCCAGATCACCCGCCGCGCGCTGCAGTCGGCCAAGCTGCAGGGCTTCGACGTCCTGATCCTTGACACCGCCGGCCGCATCACCCTGGACGAAGGGCTGATGAACGAGGTGGCCGAGGTCGCCGAAATCGCCAAGCCGGTCGAGACCCTGCTGGTCGCCGACAGCCTGACGGGTCAGGACGCGGTGCGCACCGCCGCCGCCTTCCACGAGCGCCTGCCGCTGACCGGCCTGGTGCTGACCCGCGCCGACGGCGACGGGCGCGGCGGCGCCATGCTGTCGATGCGCGCCGTCACCGGCCTGCCGATCAAATATCTGGGCGCGGGCGAAAAGGTCGATGCGCTGGACGTCTTCGACGCCCGCCGCGTCGCCGGCCGCATCCTGGGTCAGGGGGACATCGTCGCCCTGGTCGAGAAGGCCGCGGGCGAGCTGGACCAGGCCAAGGCCGAGAAGATGGCCCGCAAGCTGGCCAAGGGTCAGTTCGATCTGGACGATCTGGCGGGCCAGCTGAACCAGATGAAGAAGATGGGCGGTCTTCAGGGCATCATGGGCTTGCTGCCCGGCGTGGCCAAGCTGAAGAACCAGATGGCCGAGAACAACGTCTCGGACAAGATGATCGACCGCCAGCTGGCCGTCATCAGCTCCATGACCAAGGCCGAGCGCAAGAAGCCCGACCTGCTGAACGCCAGCCGCAAGAAGCGCGTGGCCAAGGGCGCCGGCGTCGAGGTTCAGGACATCAACCGCCTGCTGAAGCAGCACCGGCAGATGGCCGACATGGTCAAGTCGCTGTCCAAGGGCGGCGGCAAGAACCTGCAGAAGATGGCCTCCATGATGGGCGGCCTGCCCGGCATGGGTGGCGGCGGTCCGGACATGAACCGCCTGAAGGCTCTGGGCGGCGGCAAGATGCCGGAACCCTCGGCCGATGAAATGAAAGCCATTCAGGACCGCCTGGCGGGTCTGGGCGGCGGACAACTTCCGGGGGGCCTTCCGGGTCTGCCGGGCTTCCCCAAAAAGAACTAACGCCTTTCTAGAAAGAGACTGAAAATGCTGAAGATTCGTCTGGCCCGCGGCGGCGCCAAGAAGCGCCCCTACTACCACATCGTCATCGCTGACTCGCACAGCCCGCGCGACGGCAAGTTCATCGAGCGCGTCGGCAGCTACAACCCGATGCTGCCGAAGGACAGCGCCACCCCGCGCGTCGTCCTGAAGCAGGAGCGCATCTCGGAATGGCTGGTCAAGGGCGCTCAGCCGACCGACCGCGTCGCCCGCTTCCTGTCGCAGGACGAAGTCCTGGGCGCCAAGGTCAAGTGGACCCAGGGCAACAACCCGAAGAAGGCCGAGCCGGGCAAGAAGGCCCAGGAACGCGCCGCCGAACGCGCTCAGCGCGAAGCCGACCGCCTGGAAGCCGAAGCCGCCGCCAAGGCCGAGGCCGCTGAAGCCGCCGCCGCCGCCGCCGCTGCTCCGGCCGTGGAAGAAGCGCCGGCTGAAGAAGCCCCTGCGGCTGAAGCGGCTGCTGAAGTCGCCGCCGAGGCGACCGAAGAGCAGGCCTGAGCCTTATCTCTTCACCCGGTTACGGCCGGTTGAAACGGGAAAGCAGCGTCCTTTCGGGGCGCTGCTTTTCTGCTATCTGGACCCATCGCATCGGCAAACGGAGCCCGGCCATGAGCAGCGAAGACAGACTGATCCTGGTCGGCCAGATCGGCGGCGCCTTCGGGGTGAAGGGCGAGGTGCGCATCAGCGCCTATACCGCCGACGCCATGGCCCTGGTCGGCTATTCGCCGCTGCTGGGCGCGGACGGCAAGCCGGTGCTGACCCTGCTTTCGGCGCGGCCGGACAAGGCGGGCGTGGTGGCGCGCGTCAAGGAGATCGCCACCAAGGAAGAGGCCGACGCCCGGCGCGGCCAGAAGCTGTTCGTCACCCGCGACGCCCTGCCAGAGCCTGACGAAGACGAGTTCTACCTGACCGACCTGGTGGGTCTGGAGGCGCGTGATCCGGCCGATGTGGTGCTGGGCAAGGTGAAGTCGGTTCAGAATTTCGGCGCCGACGACATGCTGGAGATCGCCCCGGCCGAGGGCGGCCCGACCTGGTATCTGCCCTTCACCCGCGAGGCGGCGCCGGAACTGCACATCAATGAGGGCTGGCTGCGCATCGTCCGCCCGACCGAAGTCAGCGATCGCGACGAAGACTGACGCCGAAGCGGTTGCGGTTTGGCTGGGGCTCCCGACATTAGGGGCTCAACCCGACCTGGAGCGCCCCATGGCCGATCTGTCCGCCTTTCCCGTCACCCGTCCGTTTCCGCCGCAACATCCCGACCGGCTGCAGCTCTATTCGCTGGCGACGCCCAATGGGGTGAAGGTCTCCATCCTGCTGGAGGAGCTGGGCCTGCCCTATGAGGCGCACCTGGTCGATATCAGCAAGGACGAGACCTGGACGCCCGAGTTCCTGTCGCTAAATCCGAACGGCAAGATCCCCGCCATCATCGACCCGGACGGTCCGGGGGATAAGCCGCTGGCCCTGTTCGAGTCCGGCGCCATCCTGGTCTATCTGGCGGAGAAGACGGGGCGTTTCCTGCCGACCGATCCGGCGGCGCGCTATGAGACTCTCCAGTGGGTCTTCTTCCAGATGGCGGCCATCGGTCCGATGTTCGGCCAGGTCGGCTTCTTCCACAAATACGCGGGCCGCGAATTCGAGGACAAGCGGCCGCGCGATCGCTACGTCGTGGAATCGCGGCGTCTGCTGGGCGTGCTGGAAGGGCGTCTGGAAGGCCGAACCTGGATCATGGGCGACGACTACACCATCGCCGACATCGCCATCCTGGGCTGGGTGCGCAACCTGGTTGAACACTATGGGGCGGGCGAACTGGTCGGCTATGCGGACTTCCCGCGCGTGGCCGCCTGGCTGGGGCGCGGGCTGGCCCGTCCGGCCGTGCAGCGGGGCTTGAACGTCCCGGCGCAGCCGTAAGGCGAGGTTGCGGGGGCGGGCGGTGCGCCGCGCCCCCGCGTCCGCTCAGACTTCTTCGGTCGGGGCGTCGCCGACGTACTTCTTGATCGACTCGATGGCGCGCTTGGCGCCCGACTTGTCGGAATAGCCCTCGGTTGAGAAGATGATCTCGGAGTTGTATTTGAACCGGACGCGGAACTCGCCGGCCTTGTCCTGATAGACTTCGAACTTGTGCGCCATGATCGTCTCGCTCTGACGGCCGCCAGTCGGCCGAGGCGAAGAAGCTGCCACGGTCCCGCTCGGGCCGTAAAGGGCGCGAAGTGTAAAAGGCGGAGAAGCGGCTCAGCCGCGCGCGGGAATCCACCGCCGCGCCGCCAGCGTCAGGAAGCCGACCGCCAGGCCCCAGAAGGCCGAGCCGACCCCGAACAGGGCCACGCCCGACGCCGTGGCGGCGAAGGTCAGCACCGCCGCCTCGCGATCCTTGATCTCGCCCATCATGGCCCCCAGCGATCCGGTCAGGGGCGCGATCAGGGCCAGGCCGGTGATGGCGGCCAGCGCCCCCGTCGGCATGGCGATGAACAGGCCCGCCAGCGGCGCGGCGAACAGGGCGACGACCAGGTAGAACAGGCCGTAGATCACCCCCACAGTCCAGCGTTTGGCGGCGTCCGGGTGGGCGTCCGGCTCGGTGCAGATGGCGGCGGTGATGGCGGCCAGATTGACGCCGTGCGCCCCGAACGGCGCCAGAAGCGTGCTGGTCAGCCCGCCCCAGAAGATCAGCTTTCCGGCGGGCGGGGCGTAGCCGGCGGCCCTCAGCACCACCAGGCCGGGCAGATTCTGCGAGGCCAGCGTCACCAGATAGAGCGGCAGGGCCAGGCTGACCGCCGCCTTCCAGTCGAAGGCGGGCATGACCGGCGACAGTGCGCCGAACAGGCCGGTTCCCTCGGGCAGGGCGACCTGACCACGCACGGTCAGAACGGCGAAGGCGGCGACCAGAACGGCGGGCAGGGACCAGGCGGGCGCCAGTCGACGCATGACCAGAAAGACCAGCAGCAGTCCCGCCGCCAGCATCAGATCGGTCGGAAAGACGAGGAACAGCTTGAGGCAGAAGGGCAGCAGCACCCCCGCCAGCATGGCCGAGGCCACGGCGGCGGGAATACGCTCGGCCAACCGCCCCAGCGCCGGAACCAGTCCGGTCAGCACCATCATCAGCCCGGCGATGACGAAGGCGCCCACGGCCGTCGACCAGCCGAGGCCGAGCGTGGAGGCGGCCAGCAGGGCCGCGCCCGGCGTCGACCAAGCTAGGACGACCGGCATCTTCAGCCGCCAGCTCAGCACCGCGCCGGGCAGGCCGATGCCCAGGCACAGGGCCGTGACCATGGAGATGATCTGAGCGGGCGCCGCCCCCATGGCCTGTCCGGCCTGCACCACCAGGGCGACCGTGCCGCCGAAACCGACGACGGTCGCCACGGCGGCGGCCGAGAAACTGGCGGGCGGGGGCAGGCGTATGGAACTCATGCGCCCAAGCTAGGCCGGGCGGCGGTGCGTCGGAAGAGGAAACCTGTCCCTACCCGCTCATCCCGGCGGACGCCGGGATGAGCGGGTAGTGGGGGGAGATGCAAAAAGGGCCGCCGGTGTCCGGCGACCCTCTGTGTTTCGGCTGTCAGAAGGGTTCAGCCTTCCATGTCGTCCGGCAGGCCGACTGCGTGGAAGCCGGCGTCGACGTGGACGACTTCGCCCGTGGTCGAGCGGCCCAGGTCCGAGCACAGCCACAGGGCAGCGCCGGCGACGCCCTCCATCGAAGTCTCTTCCTTGATCAGCGAGAACTGCGCCGACTTGGAGTGCAGGCCGCGCCCGCCCGAGATGCCGGCCAGCGACAGGGTGCGCATGGCCCCCGCCGAGATGGCGTTGACGCGGATGTTCTTCGGACCCAGGTCGCGGGCGATGTAGCGGGTCGCGGCTTCCAGGGCGGCCTTGGCCACGCCCATGGTGTTGTAGTTCGGAATGACCCGCTCGGACCCGAGGTAGGTCAGGGTGATCATCGAGCCGCCGTTCGGCATCAGCCTGGCCGAACGCTTGGCCACGTCGACGAAGCTGAAGGCCGAGATGTTCATGGCCAGCAGGAAGCTGTCGCGGGTGGTGTTGTCGACGAAGGAGCCCTTCAGCTCGTCCTTGTTGGCGAAGGCCACCGAATGGACGACGAAGTCGATCGTGCCGAATTCCTTCTCCAGCTCGGCGAAGGCGGCGTCCATGGAGGCGTCGTCGGTGACGTCGGCCTGGATCAGCAGCTTGGCGCCGACGCTTTCGGCCAGCGGGCGCACGCGGCGCTCAAGACCTTCGCCCAGGTAGGTGAAGGCCAGCTCGGCGCCCTGGGCGGCCAGCTGCGAGGCGATGCCCCAGGCGATGGAGCTGGAGTTCGCGACCCCCATGATCAGGCCCTTCTTGCCCTTCATAAGGTCTCCGGTGGGCATGTCCCAGCCTTCGCTCGTCGCCATGGGTTCGTCTCCGTATCTAGAACTTGTTCCGCCTTTTGGACGGGCGCGCGGCGGGTGACAAGCGTTCAGGCCCTGATCCGACCCGTGATCCGCCGCTGGCGTTTCGCGGCGAGCGGCCTAAGTTGTAGCCATGAGCTTCGACGTCGACAGTCCGAATGCGCAACCGGAGGCGGGGCCGGTCTTCTTCGACCGCCGCGAACTGGACCAGATGCTGCGGGTCTATGGGCGGATGGTGGCGGCGGGCGAATGGCGCGACTACGCCATGGCCGGCCAGAAGGACCACGCCGAGTTCGCCGTCTTTCGCCGCCACGGCGACGCGCCGCTCTATCGGATCGAGAAGCGTCCGGCCCTGCGCCTGAAACAGGGCCAGTGGGCCGTGATCGGCGAGGGCGGCCATGTGCTGAAGCGCGGCCGCGACCTGGCCCAGGTGCTGCGCGTCTTCGACAGCCGCAAGTTCACGGTGGTGGAGTAGGGCGCCCTTTCATTCCCGCGCATCCCGGCGCCCGCCGGGATGCCTGGAGCTAGGCAGTCGCCAACCCTCAACGTGAACGCAGCTAAGAAAAAGGCCCCGGCGTTGCTGCCGGGGCCTCATTCTTTTTTGGCCTATCGCCCTTCGGGCTGCTTGAGGCCTGCGCTCAAGTCGGCCGTGACCGCGTCACGGCCATAGCGCCTTGGAAAGCCCCTATTCGCGGCTGCCCATGAAGGCCAGCAGGAACTGGAACAGGTTGATGAAGTTGATGAACAGGCTCAGCGCGCCGAAGCCCGTCGCCACGCCCATCGCGTTCTTGTCGCCGCCCAGGGCGTAGTAGGTCATCTTCAAGCGCTGGGTGTCATAGGCGATCAGGCCCGAGAAGATCAGCACGCCGGCGCCCGAGATGATCAGGTACATCACGCCCGACTGCATGAAGATGTTCACGATCGAGGCGATGACCAGGCCGATCACGCCCATGATCAGGAAGGTGCCCATGCCGGTCAGATCCTTCTTGGTCGTGTAGCCGACCAGGCTCAGACCCGCGAAGGCCGCGGCGGTGACGAAGAAGGTCGAGGCCAGCGAACCGTTGGTGTAGCGCAGGAACAGCACGCCCAGGCCTGCGCCGATGGTGGCGACCACGGCCCAGTAGAGCATGTTCACGCCCTTGGCGGTCGGGTTCTTCATGAAGAACATCGAGCCGAACAGCATGACCAGCGGCGAGAACTGGACGATCATGCCCAGCATCGTCAGGCCGATGCGGCCGTCGTCCATGCGGGCGAACAGCAGCTGCTGCACCGCCGGGACGTTGCCGGTGACGTAGGCCAGGGCGCCCGCGACGACCAGACCGATCGCCAGCTTGTTGTAGACGCCCAGCATGAAGGCGCGCAGACCGGCGTCGACGGACATGTCCGCCGACTGCGGAAGCGGGCGCGCATAGCCGTTGTTGAAATCGCTCATCGCGAAAGAAGTCTCCCATTCGGCCGGGAATGTCCCGACCTTTGGCTGAAATATCGGGATGCAGACGCATCCTTGCAAGAAAAACCGGACTTCCGGCCGCCGGTTCCGCCCGCTACCAAGGGTCGCATGTTGCGCCTGTTCACCGCCATCGCCATTCCCGAGGACGTCGCCGAGACCCTGGCGCGGCGTCAATCCGGCCTGCCGGGCGCGCGCTGGCGGCCGCTGGACGCCCTGCACGTCACCCTGGCCTTCTATGGCGAGGCGTCCGAGCGTACGGCCGACGACCTGGCCTCGGAACTGACGCGAGCCGAGGGCGGCGGGGCGTTCGAGATCACCCTGAACGGCGTCGGCGCCTTCGGCGACGCCCATCGCAGCCATACCCTGTGGGCCGGGCTGGAGCGGTCCGAGCGACTGAACGTCCTGGCCGGGCGCTGCCGGTCGGCGGGGGAGCGGGCGGGCGTTCCGCCGGAGAAGCGTGAATACCGGCCGCACGTCACTCTGGCCTATCTGAAGCCCCAGGCGAACCCCGACCGCATCGGCGCCTGGATCACCGGGCACAATCTGCTGAAGTCGCCGCCGATCCGGGTGGATCGCTTCGGGCTTTACTCCAGCGTTTTGACCGGGGACGGCAGCGTCTACACCCTGGAACGCGAGTATCTGTTGTGATCGACCGCCCGACATCGCCCCTCGGTCCGACGCTGGAGACGGAGCGGCTGTTCCTGCGCCCGCCGACGCTGGAGGATTTTCCGCGCTGGGCCGACTTCATGAGCGATCCCGAGACGACGCGCTTCATCGGCGGGGTGCAGTCCCGGCATGAGGTGTGGCGCGGCATCGCCTCGGTCGCGGGCATGTGGGCGCTGCACGGCGAGGGCATGTTCTCGCTGATCGAGAAGACGACCGGCCTGTGGATGGGGCGCATCGGGCCGCTGCATCCCTATGGCTGGCCGGGCCGCGAGGTGGGCTGGAGCCTGCACCGCGACGCCACGGGCAAGGGCTATGCGATCGAGGCCGCTGCGGCGACGATGGACTACGCCTGCGACGTGCTGGACTGGCCGGACGTCATCCACTGCATTGACCCCGACAACCGGGCGTCGGAAAAGGTGGCCGAGCGGCTGGGCTCGACCAATCGCGGGCCGGGCGTCATGCCGCCACCCTTCCATGAGCACGCGGTCAACCTATGGGGCCAGACGCGGGACGAATGGCGCGTGAACCGGCAGCGCTTGCGGTAGGAACATAGGCGGAACATAAAGGCGAATGCCCGCTGCCGCGCTTCACCTCGAACTGGTCTTCAGCCGCCCGGAGACGACCCTGTCCGTCACGCGGGGGGCGGCGCGGCTGATGCTGGACATGGGCTATGCGCCCCTGCTGGAGGTCTGCCTGCCCAATGGACGGCGCGCCGACGTCATGGCCCTGGGGCCCAAGGGCGACATCGTCATCTGCGAGGTGAAGTCGGGCATCGACGACTACCGCGTCGACCGCAAATGGCACGAGTACGGCCCCTTCTGCGACGCCTTCTACTTCGCCGTCGCCCCGGAGTTTCCGCAGGGCGTATTGCCGGACGAGCCGGGCCTGATCGTGGCCGACGGCTTTGGCGGGGCGGTGGTGCGCGACGCGCCCGTCACCCCCCTGGCCCCCGCGCGCCGCAAGGCCCTGACCCTGGCCTTCGCCCGCCTGGGCGCGCTCAGGACGATGCGGGACTGATCCTTCTCCCTTTGCGGGAGCGGGTCGTTACTTCGGCGCGCGCTTGGCCAGGATGCGTTGCAGGGTGCGGCGGTGCATGCCCAGACGGCGGGCCGTCTCCGACACGTTGTGGTCGCACAGCTCATAGACGCGCTGGATATGCTCCCAGCGCACCCGGTCGGCCGACATGGGGTTCTCCGGCGGCTCGGGCGCTTCGCCGGACGACAGCAGAGCCTTGACCACGTCGTCGGCGTCAGCGGGTTTCTGCAGATAGTCGACGGCGCCGGCCTTGACCGCCGCGACAGCCGTGGCGATGGCGCCGTAGCCGGTCAGCATGACGATGCGNNGATGCGGGCGTCCTCACGTCGCTCGCGGATCATCTCGACCACCTTCAGGCCGTTGCCGTCTTCCAGACGCATGTCCAGCACGGCGAAGGCGGGGACCGACTGGCGCAGGGCGTCGTTCGCCTCGGCCACCGAACCGGCGAGCGCCACGGCGAAGCCACGCGATTCCAGCGCTCGACCCAGACGGGTGCGCAGGGCCTGATCGTCGTCCAGCAGCAACAAGGACTTGTCGCTGAGGGCCGCAATCTGTTCCGTGATCTGGGTCTCGAGTTCGGACATGAAATTCTCCTGCGGGTTCAGGTCGTGCGTCAGGGACGCAGGGTCAAGGGCCAAGCTCGTGACTGCGACATCAGGTTCCATCGCCTTCCATGGCCGAGGCGGTGACTTCCAGCACCTGGCGCGGCCAGCGAACCGAGACACGAGCGCCGCCGGGCTGGCCCTTGGCGGCGTCGCCGGCGCCGACCGACACCTTGGCGCCGGACCGTTCCAGCAGGGTGCGGGCGATGAAGAAGCCCAAGCCCATGCCCCCCTGGCTGGGGGCGATAGGGGCGGTGACCGGCGGAGGCGGCGCGCGGCGCTCGCGGCGGGCCGGGCGGGTGGCCGAGGCGATCTGGGCGGCCAGGGCGCGGCGGGCCTTGGCCCGGGGGCGGCTGGGCACATAGGGGTGCCCCAGACGCGGCAGGACTTCGGGGGCGAGGCCGGGGGCGTCGTCGACCATG